>DATIFD010000205.1:0-4284 GCA_035455385.1 Burkholderiaceae bacterium | reverse complement strand
CACGGTGATCACGTCGGCGATGCGGAACACGGCGTCCATGTCGTGCTCGACCAGCGCGATCGCATGGTCGGCTCTCAGCTCGGCCAGCAGCGCCAGCATGCGTTCGGTCTCCTCGGCGCCCATGCCTGCCAGCGGCTCGTCGAGCAGCAGCACCTCGGGTGCGGTGGCCAGGCACATCGCGATCTCGAGTTGCCGGCGCTGCCCGTGCGACAGCGCGCCCGCGGGCCGATCGAGCTCGTCGCCGAGCCCTGCGCGCAGCGCCGCGGCGCGCGCGGCGGGCACGCTGACGCGGCAGGCCGCGGCGTCGGACCACCACGCCCACGGCCGCTGGTGACGCGCCTGTGCGGCGAGGCGGCAGTTCTCGAGGACGCTGAAGTTGGGGAAGATCGTCGTGCGCTGGTAGCTGCGCCCGATGCCCGCGCGCGCGCGGCGCGGCTGCGGCCAACGGGTGACGTCGGTGCCGTGCAGCGCCACGCTGCCGCCGCTGGCCGGCAGCTCGCCCGACAGGATGTTGATCAGCGTCGACTTGCCGGCGCCGTTGGTGCCGATCACCGCGTGCACGCTGCCGCGCGCGAGGTCGAGCGACACGCGGTCCACCGCCAGCAGGCCGCCGAAGCGGCGCGTGACGTCGCGTGCGCGCAGCAGCACGTCACTCATCGTGAGACCCCGACGTCGACCCTCGGGGTGCGCCGCAGGCGGTGCACCAGCAGCGAGCCGGCGCCGATCAGCCCGCGCGGCAGCAGCGCGACGCTGGCGATGATCGTCAGCCCCAGCGCGAGCAGCCAGTGCTTGGCGAAGTCGCCGAACAGCGCCTCGGACTTGAACAACTCCTGCAGCAGCGCGAACGCGAACGCGCCGAGCACCGCGCCGCGCAGGTGGCCCAGCCCGCCGAGGATGATCATGATCAGCACCGCGCCCGACAGGTGCCAGCTCAGCAGCTCCGGGTTGACGAAGCCGTCCTTCACCGCGAACAGGAAGCCGCCCAGGCCCGCGATCGCGCCGGAGATCACGAACGCCGCCAGCTTGTACGGGTAGGTCGAGAAACCGGTGGCGCGCATGCGCTGCTCGTTGATCTTGATGCCGGACAGCGCGCGGCCGAAGCGCGAGCGCATCAGCAGCGCCAGGAACACGAACGCCGCAGCCAGGCAGGCCAGCACGAAGTAGTACATCGCCAGCGGGTCGTCGAGATCGAGCAGCAGCACGCTGCCGACCCCGGCCACCGGCTTCACGTAGAGATAGATGCCGTCGGTGCCGCCGCCCAACGGCGTGTCGTGCACCAGGTAGTAGGCCATCTGCGCGAACGCCAGCGTCACCATGATGAAGTAGACGCCGCGCGTGCGCAGCGACAGCGCGCCCATGAACAGCGCGTAGGCCGCCGCGACCGCCATCGACGCCGGCAGCAGCCAGAACAGCGACGGCGCCGCAGCCTGCGGCGACAGCTTCACGGCGGCATAGCCGGCCAGCCCGAAGAACGCAGCCTGGCCGAAGCACACCAGCCCGGTGCCGCCCACCAGCAGCTCGAGACTCAGCGCGACGATCGCGTAGATCATCGTCTTGGTGACCAGATCGATGCTGAAGCTGCCGCCGACGAGTGGCCACAGCGCCAGGGCAAGAAAGCCGAGCACCACCGATGCAACCCGGGAGCGCTCCATCGTCATCACCCAAGCGGACACCGCGGATCCGGCTTTGCCGGTCCGCTGGTGTCGCCCCCTTGAGGGGCGAGGCTGGACGAGAGCCGGCACCTGCGTGCCGGCGATCGCCTGACGAGCCGGGTGGGCATGCAGGCCCACCGGTGGAAGGGCGGCCGCCAGGACGCTTCGGGGGGGAGCATATTCACCCGGCCTTGAACAGCCCGTCGGGCTTCCACAGCAGGATCAGCGCCATCAGCAGATAGACCAGCACGCCGGCGGCCTCCTGGAACAGCACCTTGCCGAAGGTGTCGACGAAGCCGATCAGCAGCGCGGCCAGCAACGCGCCGCGGATCGAGCCGATGCCGCCGATCACCACCACGACGAAGCAGATGATCAGCACCTGGTTGCCCATGCCGGGGTAGACGCTGGACACCGGCGCGGCCACCATCCCCGCGAGCACCGCGATCGCCACGCCGCCGGCGAACACCACGCGGTAGAGAAACTGGATGTCGACGCCGAGCGACTGCACCATCTCGCGGTTGCTGGCACCGGCGCGGATCGTCATGCCCAGCCGGGTGCGCGTCAGCACGAACCACATGGCCAATGCCAGCAGCAGGCACACCGCCGAGATGAACAGGCGGTAGACCGGATAGGTCATCAGCTCGCCGAGCGGGATCGAGCCGGCCAGCCAGTCGGGCGGCTGCACGCCGTGCACGTCGTCGCCGACGAGGATGCTGCGCAGCTCCTCGAACACCAGGATCAGCCCGTAGGTCATCAGCACCTGCTGCAGGTGCTCGCGCTCGTAGAGAAAACTGAAGAACACCCACTCGAGCACGTAACCGAGCAGCACCGCGAGCACCAGCCCGATCAGCAGCGTGGTGAAGAAGCCGCCGCCCAGCGTGGTGCCGACGATCGGCGCCAGCGCGTACGCCATGTAGGCGCCGATCATGTAGAAGCTGCCGTGCGCCAGGTTGATGACGCCCATGATGCCGAAGATCAGCGTCAGCCCCGACGCGACGAGGAACAGCAACAGCCCGTACTGCAGGCTGTTGAGGCACTGGACCAGAAAGGTGGCGAGCGTCACGAACGTTGCGCCCCCGGCCGTCCAGCTCCAGCTCCGGGGCTTGCATGCCCCAGAGCGCTCGCCAGCCTCTCGCAGGCGCGCAGGCGCCTGCTCGGTGCGGGCTCGCCCCCTCGGGGGGGCACGCATTGCGTCCGGGCAACCCGTACGCAATGCGCCCGTCTACCCCGACCGCTCCCCTGGCCGCTGCGGGGCCCGTCCCGGCGGGACCAATGCATCCTCACATTCTGCAGCCGCGCCCCGGGTCGGCCAGCTGCTTGCTCGCCACGCCGATCACCTTGTTCTCCTTGCCGACCACCTGGCGCAGGTAGATGTCCTGCACCGGGTTGTGGTTCTTGCCGAGCGTGAACACGCCGCGCGGGCTGTCGATCTTCGCCTTCTCCAGCGCGGCGGCGAATTCGGCCTTCTTGCCGATGTCGCCGTGGGTCGCCTTCAGGCCGATGGCCAGCATCTGGGCGGCGTCGTATCCCTGCACGGCGTAGACGTCGGGCTGCAGCTTGTAGGCCTTGGCGTACTCGAGACGGAACGCGTTGTCGCGCGGCGTGTTGAGGCTGTCGCCGTAGTGCAGCGTGGTCAGCAGGCCATCGGCGTCGGCGCCCTGCGCTTCGAGCGTGCCGTCGGTGAGGAAGCCCGCGCCATACAGCGGGATCGTCTTCTTCAGGCCGGCTGCGGCGTAGTCCTTGACGAACTTCACCGCGCCGCCGCCGGCGAAGAAGGTGTACACCGCGTCGGGCTTGAGCGAGGCGATCTCGGTCAGCAGCGCCTGGAACTCGACGTTGGGGAACGGCAGCGACAGCTCCTTGACGATAGTGCCGCCCGCCTTGGTGAACGACTCCTTGAAGCCGCCGACGCTCTCGTCGCCCGCGGCGTACTTCCAGGTGATCGTCACCACCTTCTTGTGGCCCTTCTTGGCCACCACTTCGCCCATCGCATAGCCGGGCTGCCAGTTGGAGAACGAGCTGCGGAAGATGTGCTTGGCGCACATCGGGCCGGTGACCGCATCGGCGCCGGCGTTGGGAACGATCAGCATCGTGCCCGAGTCCCTGGCCGCCTTGGCCATCGCCATCGCGACGCCGGAGTGCACGGTGCCGACGATGACGTCGACGTTGTCGCGCTTGATCAGCTTGTTGACGTTGTCGGTGGCCTTGGCCGGATCGGACTCGTCGTCGACCTTGACGAACTCGATCTCGCGCCCGCCGAGCTTGCCGCCCTGCTCGCCGACGTAGAGGCGGAAGCCGTTCTCGATCGCCACGCCCAGCGCGGCGTAGGTGCCGGTGTACGGCAGCATCAGGCCCACCTTGAGCTTGCCGGCCTGGGCATTGGCGTTGCCGGCCACCAGCGAGGCCGCGGCGGCCAGCGCCAGCGTGGCGATGGAAAGTCGTCGTGAGAGCGAGGTCATCGTGTGTCTCCTGGTGTGGCCTCGAGGGCCTGGGGTTGGTGGTCGGGTGTGCGGGTGCTCTGCGCGCCGGCGACGAAGCGGGCGACTTCGTCAATCACGCGCAGCGGCTGCTCGCGGTGCGGGGCGTGGCCGCACGAAGGCAGCTCCACCAGCACCGCATGCGGCACGGCGCG
>DATIFD010000204.1:0-3716 GCA_035455385.1 Burkholderiaceae bacterium | reverse complement strand
CGCTGCTTCCAGATGCGGTTGTCGGTGAGCAGCGTCTCGTACTCGTCGACGTAGGTCGGGAAACGCTTGCAGAAGTCGTCGATGAAGTCGAGCAACGAACCCTGCCGGTTCTCGTTCAGCGCCCTGATCGCGCGCTCGTTGCGGATGCGGCTGACCTTGTACTGCGGCATCGTGTCGGGCAGGTCGCGGTAGACGCCACCGGGCCGATAGTACGCCGCATGCATGCGGGCACCTGACACTGCCTCGTACATGTCGAGGATGTCTTCGCGCTCGCGGAAGCAGTAGATGAAGATGTTCATCGCGCCGCAGTCAAGCCCGTGCGCGCCGAGCCACAGCAGGTGGTTGAGCAGCCGCGTCAGCTCGTCGAACATAACGCGGATGTACTGCGCGCGCTCCGGCACCTCGATGCCCAGCAGCCGCTCGATGGCCAGGCAGTAGGCGTGCTCGTTGCACATCATCGACATGTAGTCGAGACGGTCCATGTACGGCAGCGCCTGGATGAAGGTCTTGCTCTCCGCGAGCTTCTCGGTCGCCCGGTGCAGCAAGCCGATGTGCGGATCGGCGCGCTGAATCACCTCGCCGTCGAGCTCGAGCACCAGACGCAGCACCCCGTGCGCGGCCGGGTGCTGCGGCCCGAAGTTCAGCGTGTAGTTCTTTATCTCGGCCATGTCATTCGCCGGCAAAGCGCGCACCTTGGATCCGGCTCTGCCGGGCCGCTGGTGCGACCCCCTGGGCGGCCGAGCACGACGAAGAACGGTCCGGTGGACCGTCCCTCGCTGCGAGGGCTGCAGGCCGTTTCGGTGGGGTCGTCATACGCCGCCGTACTTTTCTTCCCTCACCACCCGCGGGGTGATCTCGCGCGGCTCGATCGTCACAGGCTGGTAGATCACGCGCTTGCGCTCCTCGTCGTAGCGCATCTCGACGTGGCCCATCACCGGAAAGTCCTTGCGCATCGGGTGACCGATGAAACCGTAGTCGGTGAGAATGCGCCGCAGATCGAGGTGGCCCTCGAAGATCACGCCGTACAGATCGAATGCCTCGCGCTCGAACCAGTTGGCACCGTTCCAGATCTCGGTCACCGACGACACGACCGGCACGTCGTCGTCGGGCGCGAACACCTTCAACCGGACGCGCCAGTTGTGCGTGATCGACAGCAGGTGCGACACCACGCAGTAGCGCGGGCCGTCCCAGGGCTGGTTGCGATAGCTGGAGTAGTCGACGCCGCAGAGGTCGATCAACTGCTCGAACTTCAGCTCCGTGTGGTCGCGCAGCGTGCGCGCGGCGCCGAGGTAGTCGTCGGCACCGACCGTGACGGTGATCTCGCCGCGGTCGCGGACCAGCTTCTTGATGCTGGCGCCAAGGATGGTCTGCAGCGCGGCCTGCAACGTGTCGAGGCGGGATGGCATGGGTCAGGTGCGGGCGATCGTGTTCTCGCGGCGGATCTTGGCCTGCAGCTGCAGGATGCCGTAGAGCAGCGCCTCTGCCGTCGGCGGGCAGCCGGGCACGTAGACGTCCACTGGCACGATGCGGTCGCAACCGCGCACCACCGAGTAGCTGTAGTGGTAGTAGCCACCGCCGTTCGCGCACGAGCCCATGCTGAGCACCCAGCGCGGCTCGGCCATCTGGTCGTACACCTTGCGCATCGCCGGCGCCATCTTGTTGCACAGCGTGCCGGCCACGACCATCAGATCGCTCTGCCGCGGGCTGGGCCGAAACAGCATGCCGAAGCGATCGATGTCGTAGCGCGCAGCGCCGGCCTGCATCATCTCGACCGCGCAGCAGGCCAGGCCGAAGGTCATCGGCCACAGCGAGCCCGTCTTGGACCAGTTGATCAGCTTGTCCACCGACGTGGTGACGAAGCCTTCCTTGAGAACCCCTTCAATGCCCATGGTGCGATGCCTTCATTCCCAGTCGAGCGCGCCCTTCTTCCACTCGTAGAAGAAGCCCACCACCAGGATGGCCAGGAAGATCATCATCGCCCAGAAGCCCGGCGCGCCGATCTCCTTGAGGGCGACCGCCCACGGGAAGAGGAACGCGATCTCCAGGTCGAACAGGATAAACAGGATCGCGACGAGGTAGTAGCGCACGTCGAACTTCATGCGCGCGTCTTCGAATGCCTCGAAGCCACATTCGTAGGGGCTGTTCTTCTGCGCGTCGGGGCGATTGGGGCCGAACACGAAGCCGATCAGTTGGGGCGCAACACCGACGGCTACCCCTACCAGGATGAACAGCATCACGCTCAGGTAGGGTTGCAGATCCATGATTCGATCGTGTGTCGGAACGCCCGCGAATCGCTTTCAGTGCCGCATCGTTGGTGCCGACGGCGAGACTCGAACTCGCACAGCTTTCGCCACTACCCCCTCAAGATAGCGTGTCTACCAATTTCACCACGTCGGCACAGCGGTCACGAGCCCCGATTTGCCCCGCAAGGGTCTCGAGGTCAGACCCTTGAACAGCGAATGATTCTAATGCGTTTCGCTCGCGCCACCGTTGCCAACGGCTGACGTTGAACGCGCTCGTCGCAAGCGCGCGATTTCGACGGCGCGAAAGCGATCGGCCGGCGCGTCAGCGCGAGGCGGCTGCGGCAGGCGGCGGGGGCGCTGACGGCGCAACGGCCGGTGCAGCACCCGGGATGACCGCGCCCGGAATCACGGGGCCCGATGCCGGCGCGCTGGCCGCCGCGGCGGGACGGTCGAGCACGGTGTCGCCGCCGCGCGACTTGCCGCCGGCCGAGGCGAACGCCAGCATCAGCGTGCAGACGAAGAAGACGGTCGCGGACACCGCAGTGGATCGCGACAGGAAGTTGGCGCTGCCGCTGGCACCGAACAGGCTGCCCGAAGCGCCGCTGCCGAACGACGCGCCCATGTCGGCACCCTTGCCGTGCTGGATGAGGACGAGGCCGATCATCGTCACTGCAGACAGGATCTGCACGATCAGCACGATGTTGGTCAACAGTTGCATGGAAACGGGGCTCCTGAGGCGGCGCGGGTTTCAGCCTGCCGCGCGGCATATGGCGATGAACTCATCGGCTTTCAATGAGGCGCCGCCGATGAGCCCGCCGTCGATGTCGGGTTGTGCAAACAGCGCACGCGCGTTGTCGGATTTGACGCTGCCGCCGTACAGGATCTTCATGCGCTCGGCGTGTGCAGTGGCAGCGCGCAACTGGCCGCGCAGCACCGCATGCACTGCCTGCGCCTGTTCGGGCGTGGCGGTGCGGCCGGTGCCGATGGCCCACACCGGTTCGTAGGCGACGACGATCTCGCCCGCGCAGTGCGCCAGCGTGTGGATCACGACCGACAGCTGGCGCTTGACCACAGCCTCGGTCTCGCCGGCCTCGCGCTGCGCCAGGCTCTCCCCGACGCACACGATCGGCGTCACGCCTTTGGCCAAGGCAGCCTTGGCCTTGTCGGCGACCAGCTGGTCGCTCTCTTGGTGATAGTGACGGCGCTCGGAGTGGCCGACGATCACGTAGCGGCAACCGAACTCGGCCAGCATCGCGGCCGATACCTCGCCGGTGTAGGCGCCCTGCTCGTGCGCCGAGCAATCCTGGGCACCCCATCGCAGATCGCCACCGGCGAACGCAACAGCCACCTCGGCGAGGTAGGGAAACGGCGCGCACACCGCCACGTCGCAACCGTAGGGCCGCGCTTGGCTGATGGCGGCCAGCAGCGGCTCGTTGGCCGCGCGGTGACCGTGCATCTTCCAGTTGCCGACCA
>DATIFD010000203.1:0-2660 GCA_035455385.1 Burkholderiaceae bacterium | reverse complement strand
GGATTGAGCCGCGCCGCCCGCATCGCAGGCACCACCCCCGCAGCCAGCCCGATCAGCACCGACACCCCCAGCGCGCCGAAGGCGTAATCCCACGGCGTGTTGACCGGCAGCCCGCTCACGGCGGTCTTCAAGAGCCAGGCGATGCCGGCGCCGACCGCCAGTCCGCCGAGCCCGCCCAGCGTGGACAGCACGGTCGATTCCATCAGGAACAGCGTGCGGATGCGCGCGCGCGTCGCGCCCAGTGCGGTGAGCAGGCCGATCTCGGCGACGCGCTCGGCCACCGCGATGTGCATCAGCGTGACCATGCCGACTGCGCCGACCAACAGAGAAATGCCGCCGAGCGCGGCGACGGCGAAGGTCAGCACCTCGAGCACGGTGCCCAGCGTGTCGAGCATCTGCTGCTGCGGCGTCAGGGTGAAGTCCTCGCGGCCGTGGCGCGCGATCAGGATGCGTTTGGCGTCGGCGACCACGGCCTTGAGCGGAGAGCCGGGTTTGTAGGCAATGTGGATTTCCATCACGCCTTCGCGGTTGAAGACTTCCAGCGCGCGCGCAGTGGGGATGTAGACCGTGTCGTCGAGGTCGAATCCGAGCACCTGGCCCTTGGGCGCCATCACGCCGATCACGCGGAAGCGCGACGCCCCGACCTGCAGCGTGGCGCCGAGCGGATTGGCGGTGCCGAACAACTCGCTGCGCACTTTCGAGCCCAGCACCGCATAGGCGCGCGGATTGCGCGGATCGTCGGCGGGCAGGAACTGGCCGACCGCGACGTGCATGCTGAACGCACGCGAAAAGTCCGGCCCCTCGCCGTACACCGTCACGCGCCGGCTGCGGCCGTGGGCGCGGATCTCCGCGTTGCCCATCACGCCCGCATTGGTGTATTGCGCGTAGCGCGAGGCCTTGAGCGCCAGCGCGTCCTCGATCGTCAGCAGCCGCGCGCTGCCGATCGCGCCGACCGAGGCGCCGTGCGTGCTGACCTTGCCCGGGCTGATGTTGATGATGTTGGTGCCGAACTGGGTGAACTCGGACAGCACGAATTGATGGATGCCGTCGCCGATCGAGGTGAGCAGGATCACCGCGGCAATGCCCACGGCGATGCCCGTGGCGGACAGGAAGGTGCGCAGCCGGTGCGCGGTGAGCGCGTGCAGGGCGAAGCGCAGGGTGTCGGCGAGGCTCATCTTCCGCTCAGTGCGAGCACGGGGTCGAGCCTTGCCGCACGCGCGGCGGGCAGCAGACTGGCGATGACGCCGGTGAGGAGTGCGGTGGCGACGCCGGCCACACTGGCCCAGTTCGGCGGCCAGGCGGGGAGTTGTGGATAGGCGAGCCGAATCATCCAGGCGCCGACGTTTCCCAGCGCGTAGCCGATGGCGCCGCCTGCCAGCGACAGCCACATCGCCTCGGCGAAGAACAGGCGGCGGATGTCGGCAGAAGGCGCGCCGAGGGCCTTCAGCAGGCCGATTTCCGAGGTGCGCTGCGCCACCGCGACCAGCATCACGTTCATCACCAGGATGCCGGCCACCGCCAGGCTGATCGCGGCGATGCCCGCCACGCCCAGGGTCAGCGCGCGCAGGATACGGTCGAAGGTGGCGAGAATGGCGTCCTGGGTGATGACGGTGACGTCCTCCTCGCCGTCGTGGCGCAGTTTCAGGACATGGCGGATGGCGGCCTTGGCCGGTTCGATGTCGGTGCGGCTGCGCGCCTCGATCAGGATGCGAAACAGTGACTGGGTGTTGAACAGTTCCTGCGCGTAGTCGATCGGGATGATGACGATCTCGTCGGAATTGAAGCCCATCGACTCGCCCTGCGGGGCCAGCACGCCGGACACCAGGAAGCGGCTGTCGCCGAGCCGGATGCGCTGGCCGACCGCCTCGCCGTCGGGAAAGAATTCGCGCGCCAGCACGCTGCCCAGCACGATCTGCGCGCTGCGTTCCGAGCCGTGGGCGAGAAAGCTGCCCTGCGACAGCTTCATGTGCCGGATCGGCAGCAGTTCGGACGTGCTGCCGAGCACGGTCACTTCGCGCAGGCGTCCGCCGGACGTGAGCTCGGCCACGCCCACGTTGAGCGGCGCCATGCGCTTGACCTGCGGCAGATGAGCGATGAAGCGGGCGTCTTCCAGGGTCAGGTCGCGCGGCGTCTGCCCGAGCGCCGCGCCGGGAAAGCCGCCCGAGGTCTCGGCGCGGCCCGGAAGGACGAAGACCAGGTTGGTGCCGAGCGAGGAAAACTGTCCCACCACGTAGCGCCGTGCCCCGTCGCCCAGCGCGGTCAGCACCACCACCGCCGCCACCCCCAGCGCCATCGCCAGCACGATGAGCAGCGAGCGGGTGCGGTAGCTCACCACGGTTTCGAAGGAAAGGGTCAGCGTGTCGCGCAGGTTCATTTTTCGTCGGCGACGATCTCGCCATCCCGCATCGCGATATGGCGATGTGCACGCGCGCCCAACTCGCGGTCGTGGGTGACGACGATCAGGGTGGTGCCGGCATGGTGCAGGCCTTCCAGCAGCGCCATGACTTCGGCGCCGATGCGGTGGTCGAGGTTGCCGGTCGGCTCGTCGGCCAGGAGGGCGGTGGGGCGCAGGATGGTGGCGCGCGCGATCGCCACGCGCTGGCGCTGTCCGCCGGAGAGTTCGGCCGGACGATGGCGCGCGCGGTCCTTGAGGTCGAAGG
>DATIFD010000202.1:0-3198 GCA_035455385.1 Burkholderiaceae bacterium | reverse complement strand
CCCGAGGTGCGTCGTGCCGTCGAAGAGACGCTGCACGTGATGAGGGCCCTCGGTGCCGGCATCGTGCCAGTGACGTTTCCCGATGTCGACGCTGCGGTGGCCGATTGGCCGATGAACTGCGCGGTCGAGACCGCGGTGGCGCACGCGTCCACGTTTCCGTCGCGACGCGCCGAGTACGGACCCGGCCTGGCCGGATTCATCGATGCGGGGCGCGGCCTCTCCGGCATGGACTACCAGCGCATTCTGCTGCGTCGCCGCGAATTCACCGGGCGCGTGCAGCGCGCGCTCGGTTCGGTGGACGTGATGCTGATACCGGCGATCCCGTTCACGGTGCCGACGGTGCAACGCATGGCCACGCTCGGCCAGGTGCCGTCGGATCTGGCAGCGTTGATCCGCTTCACCGCGCCGTTCAGCATGTCGGGCAGCCCGACACTGACGGTGCCGGCAGGGTTCACGGCCAAAGGCTTGCCGGTTGCCGTGCAGTTCGTCGGCCAGCACCTCGGTGAGGTCGCGATCTGCCGGGCCGGCCGCGCGTTCCAGCGCGCCACCGACTGGCATCGACGGCATCCGCGGGTGTGAGGCGTCGGCTGCGGACGCTCAGACCGCAGGTTGGTCGGCGCCGTCGATCAGCAGCGTCAGCAGGCGCTCCAGCTCGCGCGCATTGCGCTTGCCGAGCAGCTGGCCCAGATCCGCATGGTGGCGGTCCATGCGCGACTGCAGTTCGTCGAGCAACTCCAGTCCGGTGTCGGTGGCGTACACGAGCACACGGCGGCTGTCCTCGGCGTCAGCTGCGCGTTGCACCATCGACTTGCTGACCATGCGGTCGATCAGCTTGGACAGCGTCGGCGGGTTGATGCCTTGGCGCTCGGCGATCTCGCCCATCGAGTGACCTTCGCCGTCGGCCAGGTGGCGCAGTACGCGCCAATGGTCACCGGTGACGCCGTCGAGCCCGATGTCACGCGCCAAGCGGTCCGCGACGACGCGGCTGGCACGCTCGAGCAACAGGGCCAAGTGGGGTCTGGACGCAGGCATCGCTGTGTTATTGTAGAAGTCGTTTTCCGAGGAAAGCAACGCACGAGAGCACGTGCTTCCGTGATGCGTGCGATCTCTGCGACCTCATGAGAGGGTGGGTGGCCATGCAGACGTCGACCGGCAGCGTCGCCGGATTCCCGCTCCTGCCGTCGAAGACGACAGTGCGCGGTCGAGCGGTCCGCGCCGAGTCGCCGGACGCGACGGGCGACTTCGTCGTCGGGCTGCTGGTGCCGATCAACGGTTCCGCCGGCATCTGGGGGCCGTCGTCGATCGCCTGCGCGCAACTCGCGCAGGCCGAAATCAACGATGCCGGTGGTTTGCTGGACCGGCGCGTTCGCCTGCAGGTGATCGACTCGTCGGACGAGGCGCTCGACGTCGGTGCCATCACCGGCCAGCTGATGCGCCGCGGCGCAATCGATGCGATCGTCGGCATGCACACCAGCCAGGTGCGGCAGCGTGTGCTGCGCGACGTGGCGCGGCAGATTCCATACGTCTATACCCCACTGTACGAAGGCGGCGAGCGCACGCCCGGCGTGTTCGCACTGGGCGAGACCCCCGGCCAGCAGTTGCGCCCGGCGATCGAGCACCTGATCGGGCGCTATCGGGCCAATCGATGGATGTTCATCGGCAACGACTACGTCTGGCCGCGCGTGTCGCACGGCCTGGCTGCGCGCTACGTGGTCGACCGTGGCGGTCAGGTGTTGGCCGATCGTTATCTGCCGTTTGGCGTCGAGGACCACTCCGAACTCCTCGACGAGATCCGGCGGCTGCGCCCCAATGCGATCCTGCTGTCGCTGGTCGGACAGGACGCCGTGCAGTTCAACCGGGCATTCGGTCGATGCGGCCTGTCGCGCGGCATCTTCCGGCTGTCGTGTGCCATCGAGGAGAACGGGCTGCTCGCCATCGGTGCCGACAACACCGAGGGCTTGTTCGTCTCGTCGGGCTATTTCGCGTCGCTCGACACCGACGCCAACATGGCCTTCAAAGAACGCTATCACAATCATTTCGGCCAGCGCGCACCGACGCTCAATTCACTCGGGCAGTCCACCTACGAAGGCATGCACTTCATGGCTGCCCTGGCACAACGCGCGGCCGACGACGAGGCTCCGCTGATCGGGCCGCTGGCGACTCCACTGGCATTTCGCTCGGTTCGCGGCACGCGCTACCTCGGCAACGATCAGTGCTCACAGCCGACCTACCTGGCGCAGGCCCGCGGGCACCTCTTCGAGCCGCCGGTCGCGCTGTAGGGCGCACGACTGCCCCCAACCGCGCACCGACGCCGTGCGCGCGCCGAGCACCCGTGGTGCAGCGCTGCGGAACCGGGAACACATGCGTACCGATCCCGGTTGACGGAACGATATTTTCCACGGAAAGTAAATGACGGTCCCTGGCTGCGCTTGCGGCGCGGCCGATCGAGGAGGACGTCCATGATCCTGCTGGCCTGGCTGTTCGGCATCATCGCGCTGATCGTCGTGATCGCGGTCGCGGTGGCCTTCCTGAACCGCTTCTACCGCAAGTCCTCGCGCGACACGGCGTTGATCCGCACCGGCTTCGGTGGCCAGAAGATCGTGATCTCGGGCGGCACGCTGGCGCTGCCATTCCTGCACAAGGTCGACGAGGTCAACATGCGCACGATGCGTGTGGAAGTCAATCGCACCGGCGCCAAATCGCTGATCACGCAAGACCGCATGCGCGTGGACGTCGAGCTCGAGTTCTACCTGCGGGTGCAACCGACGGTCGATGGCGTGGCCACCGCCGCCCAGGCGATCGGCTCCAAGTCGCTCGGCCCCGAGGGTCTGCGCAACCTGCTCGAAGGCCGCTTCATCGATGCGATTCAGGCCACTGCTGCGGGGCTGACGATGGACTCGCTGCACGACCAGCGCGGCGAGTTCGTCCGCACGATCGGCGAATCGGTGGGCGAGAACCTCGCGCACAGCGGGCTGCAGCTGGAGTCGGTGTCGCTGACCCGGATGGACCAGGCTGCGTTCGCGTCGCTCGACGACAACAACGCGTTCAACGCGGTCGGTCTGCGCAAGCTGGCCGAGATCATCGCCACCAGCAAGAAGCAGCGCGCCGAAATCGAGGCCGACGCCGACGTGTCGGTGCGCCAGACGCAGCTCGAGGCAATCAAGCAGCGGCTGGAGCTCGCGCGCCAGGAGGAGCAGG
>DATIFD010000201.1:0-2150 GCA_035455385.1 Burkholderiaceae bacterium | reverse complement strand
AGGCGAGCTTGATGCGCTGGGCTTCGCCGCCCGAGAGCGTGTTACTGCCTTGGCCGACGGTCAAGTAATCGAGGCCGATGGCGTGCAGCAGCCGCAGCGGCTCGGCGATGACCGGCACCGCCGCGAAGAAGTCGGCCGCTTCCTCGACCGTCATGTTCAAGACCTCGGCCATGTTCTTGCCGCCGTAGCGCACCGCCAGTGTCTCGTCGGTGTAGCGCTGACCGTTGCAGCTTTCGCAGGCGACGTAGACATCGGGCAGGAAGCTCATCTCCATCTTGATTTTGCCCTGGCCAGCGCACGTCTCGCAGCGGCCGCCCTTGATGTTGAAGGAGAAGCGTCCGGCGCTGTAGCCGCGCTGTCGCGCCTCAGGGGTCATGGCGTAAAGCCTGCGGATCTCGTCGAAGAAGCCCACGTACGACGCCGGAATTGAACGCGGCGTGCGTCCGATCGGCGTCTGGTCGACTTCGACGACACGTTCGATCTCGGCGCCACCGCTGATCGTCTTGTGCGTGCCCACTCGTCCGCTCGGCAAACCGAGCCGCCGGCGCATTCCGGCATAGAGAACGTCGCGTACGAGCGTCGACTTGCCCGATCCGGAGACGCCGGTGACGCAGGTCCACGCGCCCACCGGGATTTCCACGTCGATGTGCTTCAGATTGTGCTCCGCGGCACCGCGAATTTTCAGGCGCGCGCGGTTGGCGACCTCACGCACCGGGCCGAGTCGGGGGCGCGGCTGACCAAGGAAGCGCCCGGTGACCGATGCCGGGTGCTGGCGCAAGCTGTGCGGCGCGCCCATCGCCACCAGGTCGCCGCCGTGTACGCCGCCGCCCGGCCCGAGATCGACGACCACGTCCGCGGCCTCGATGGTCGCTTCGTCGTGCTCGACGACGACGACGCTGTTGCCGTGCGCCTTGAGCTGCGCGAGCGTGCCCAGCAGCATGCCGTTGTCGCGCGGATGAAGGCCGATCGTCGGCTCGTCGAGGATGTAGCAGACGCCGCACAGATTCGATCCGAGCTGCGCGGCCAGTCGGATGCGCTGCGCCTCGCCGCCGGACAGCGTGTCGGCGCGGCGGTCGAGCGTGAGATAGGACAAGCCCACTTCCCGCAGGAACTGCAGGCGTGGCACGATCTCCTTCATGATGTTGGCGGCGATCAGCTCCGCGCGGCCGCTGAAGCGGCGCTGCGACAAGTCGGTGAAGCACGCGGCTACCGATTGCTGCGTCAGCTCCCAGATCGCCACGCCGTCGACCTTGACGGCCTGCGCTCGCGCGTTCAGTCGCCGCCCATGGCAGCTGGGGCAGGGCCGCTCGTTCATGAAGGGGACCAGCAACGTGCTGTCGACCGCGTCGTCGTCGAGCTGCTGCTGCAGAAGACCCATGAGGCCACCGTCATCGTTGGCGTTGCCGTTGCCGTGGAACAGCCGCTGCCGCTGTCGCGGTGTGAGCTTGGCGAGTGGCCGCTCCCAGACGGCGTCCTGCGCGGCAGCGAGCTGCTTCACGGCACGCCACAGTGGTGCGCCCAGCGGTTTCAGTGAGGCCGCGAGCGCCGCGCCGACGGGTTGCAGCGGATCGCCGACCAACAGCTCGGGCTCGAAGCTGGGCAAGCTGCCGATGCCGTCGCACGCGCTGCACGCGCCTTGCCGGCTGTTGAACGAGAACAGGCGCGGGTCGAGCGCCTCGTAGCCGATGCTGCAGCGCGCGCAGTACAGCCGCTCGCTGAAAATGTGCTCGGCCTGGTCGGTGTTGACGATCACCGCGCCGCCGCCAAGGCGGAGCGCCGTGGCCACCAACTCGGGGAGCTTGGCTGTCTCGGCGCGCGTGATGTCCAGCGCGGCGACGACGATGTCGATGTCGTGTTCGCGGTAGCGCGCCAGCGCGGGCGGCGGATGCAGCGGTCGGATTGCGCCGTCGATGCGTGCCCGCGCGAAGCCCAACTTACGGGCGGCGCGAAACAGGTCCGTATAGATCCCCTTGCGGCCGCGTACCGCTGGGGCCAACAGCACGACGGTCTGGCCGCGAAACTCGCGACGAATCCGGTCGACGATCTGCTGCCGCGTCTGCGAGCTGAGTGGCCGGCCGCAGCCCGTGCAATGTTGCACGCCGATCTTCGCGTACAGCAGACGCAGGTAGTGGTAGATTTCGGTGACCGTC
>DATIFD010000200.1:0-6298 GCA_035455385.1 Burkholderiaceae bacterium | reverse complement strand
CTCACCCAGCTGCGCGCCGAAGGCTACGAGACCTCGAAGACCTTCGCCGGCGCTGACCTCGTGATCGTCAACACCTGCGGCTTCATCGACGATGCCGTCCGCGAGAGCCTGGACACGATCGGCGAGGCGATCAGCGCCAACGGCCGCGTGATCGTCACCGGCTGCCTCGGTGCCAGGGCCGGCGAGAGCGGCGGCAACCTGGTGCGCCAGGTGCATCCCAAGGTGCTCGCGGTCACCGGGCCGCACGCCACGCAGGAGGTGATGGCCGCCGTCCACGAGCACCTGCCCAAGCCGCACGACCCCTTCGTCGACCTGGTGCCGAAGGCCGGCATCAAGCTGACGCCCAGGCACTATGCGTACCTGAAGATCAGCGAAGGCTGCAACCACCGCTGCACGTTCTGCATCATCCCGTCGATGCGCGGCGATCTGGTGTCGCGGCCGGTCGGCGACGTGCTGGCCGAGGCGCGCGCGCTGTTCGAATCGGGCGTGCGCGAGCTGCTCGTCGTCAGCCAGGACACCAGTGCGTACGGTGTCGACGTCAAGTACCGCACCGGTTTCTTCGACGGCCGTCCGCTGCGCACGCGCATGCTCGAACTGTGCGAGCAGCTGGCGCGGCTCGCCGAACCGTTCGGCGCCTGGGTGCGGCTGCACTACGTCTACCCCTACCCGCACGTCGACGAGCTGCTGCCGCTGCTGGCCAGCGGGCGCGTGCTGCCGTATCTCGACGTGCCGTTCCAGCACTCGCACCCCGCGGTGCTCAAGCGGATGAAGCGTCCGGCCAGCGGCGAGCGAAACCTCGAGCGCATCCAGGCGTGGCGGCGCGCTTGTCCGCAGCTGGTCGTGCGCTCGACCTTCATCGCCGGCTTCCCCGGTGAGAGCGACGAGGAGTTCGAGCACCTGCTGCAGTTCCTGCGCGACGCCGAAATCGATCGCGCCGGCTGCTTCGCCTACTCGCCGGTGACCGGCGCCGCGGCCAACGAGCTGCCCGGCGCGATCCCGCAGGCCGTTCGCGAAGAGCGACGCGCGCGGGTGATGGAGGTGGCCGAGGCGGTATCCGCCGCGCGCCTGCAGCGCCGCGTCGGCTCGACGCTGCAGGTGCTGGTGGACCATGCACCAGCGCTGGGGCGCAAGGGCGCAGTGGGCCGCAGCTACGCCGACGCGCCCGAAATCGACGGCACGGTGCGCCTGCTGCCACCGGCCAAGGCGTCGACGCGCATCGAGGTGGGTGAATTCGTGCGCGCCCGCGTGGTGGCCGCCCAAGGACACGACCTGATCGCCGAGCCGATCTGAACCAACATGACCGAGCCGATCACCCCGCTGTCGACCGCATTGATCCATCACGAGTACCAGCCGCCGAGCGGCTTCGGGGCGGTGCCGGTGGGCGTGTACAAGGCTTCGACGGTGATTTTTCCGAACGTCGCCGCCTTGCGCGCGCGCGACTGGCGGCACAAGAACGGCTACACCTACGGCCTGCACGGCACGCCCACCACCTTCACGCTCGAGGAGCGCCTGGCGACGCTGGAAGGCGGCAAGCATTGCGCGCTCGCTCCAAGCGGGCTGGCTGCAATCGCGATGACCAACATCGCGCTGCTGCGGCGCGGCGACGAGGTGTTGCTGCCGAGGAACGTCTACGGGCCATCGCGCGAGATGGCGCGCACGCTGCTGGCCGACTGGGGCATCACCCACCAGTTCTACGATCCGATGGATGTCGCGGCCTTCAAGGCCATGCTGAACGAGCGGACGCGGCTGGTGTGGCTGGAGGCGCCAGGGTCCATCACGATGGAGTTTCCCGATCTGCGCGCGCTGGCGCGTGCAGCGCGTCAGCACGGGGTGCTCACCGCGCTGGACAACACCTGGGGCGCCGGCATCGCGCTGAAGGCGTTCGACCTCGGCGAGGGTGCGGCGGTCGACCTGTCGATGCATGCGCTGACCAAATACCCGTCCGGCGGTGCCGACCTGCTGATGGGCTCGATCGTCACGCGAGACCCGGCGCTGCAAGAGAAGCTGTTGCTGGCGCACATGCGGTTGGGCGTCGGCGTGGCGGCCAACGACGCCGAGCTCGTGCTGCGCTCGCTGCCGACGCTGGAGGTGCGTTATCGGGCGCACGATGCGTCGGCGCGTCGCGTCGCCTCATGGCTGAAGACGCAGCCGTCCGTGCATGCGGTGCTGCACCCGGCGCTGCCGGAGGCGCCGGGCCACGAGCACTGGGCCAGCCACTGCCGCGACGCCGCGGGGTTGTTTTCGATTCTGCTCGATGCATCACTGCCCAGCGAACGCGTCGATGCGTTCTGCAACGCGCTCAGGCTCTTCAAGCTCGGCTATTCGTGGGGCGGGCCCGTCAGCCTGGTGGTGCCCTACGACCTGCGCACCATGCGCGGCGACGCCGGCCAGCTTCCGGGGCATCTGGTGCGCTTCTCGATCGGCCTCGAGGCTCCCGACGACCTGATGGCCGACCTCGACCAGGCGCTGCGCCTGCTGCGTTAGATGCGCTCGGCCGCGCGCTGCGCGGCTGGGCGCGGCAGCAGGCCCATCGCGAGCGCCGTGCCGACGAGGATCACCGCGCCGCCCAACAGCATCGGCAACGTGACGGCCTCGTCGAGAAACAGCCAGCCGAACGCGGCGGCGAATGCCGGAATCAGGAACGTGACCGCCGCTGCATTGGTCGGCCCCGTTCGCGCGATCAGCCGGAAGTACAGGATGTAGGCCACGCCGGTGCACAGCACCGCGAGCAGGCCGACCGAGATCCATGCCGTGGTGCTCGGCAGCGCCGCCGGGCGCTGCATCCATGCGGGCAAGGCCAGCACGATGGCGGCCGACAGCTGGCTGCCGGCGGCCAGGGCCATCGACGGCACCCCCGACAGGTACCGCTTCGTGAGGTTGCCCGCGTAGCCGTACAGCGCGGTGGCCGCCAGGCATGCCGCGATCGCCACCGCCGCACTCACGCCGTGCTCGTTGACGGCGAAGCCGGCCTTGTTCCAGGCCAGCCCGGCCACACCGGCCAACCCGATGAACAGCCCGACAACACGGGTGCTTCCGAGGCGCTCGCGCAACCACACGGCGCCGATCGCGGCGGCCCACAACGGCGTGGCCGCATTGAAGATGGCCGAGAGGCCCGCGTTGATCGCCAGCAGCGCCACGCCGTACAGCGAGAACGGCAGTGCCGAATTGACCACGCCGACCCAGGCGATGGCGCGCCAGTTCGCGCGCAGCGCGCCGCCTTGTCCGCGCAGCGAAAGAATCGGCAGCAGGAACAGCGCGGCCAAGCCACAGCGCAGCGCCGCCATCGGCACCGGTCCAAACTCCGCTGCACCGATGCGAATGAACAGGAACGATGCGCCCCACAGCGCGGCCAACGTCAGCAGGTCGGTGAGGTCACGCGATCTCATCGGGGCACTCGCGGCGCATGCACCGAAAGGGCAGGCGTCATCCGGCGACAGCAGCGCGCGCGGCGGCTCAGACGAGCAGCGCGCCCTCGTGCTGCAACAGCATCTCCTTGCGCTTCAAGCCGCCGGCGAACCCGGTCAACGAGCCGTCGCTGCCGATGATGCGGTGGCACGGCACGATGATGGCCACCGGGTTGCGTCCGATCGCCGCGCCCGCGGCACGCGATGCCTGCGGTGCGCCGACCTGACGCGCCATGGCGCCGTAGGTGCTGGTGTGTCCGGGCGGCACGTCGAGCAGCGCGCGCCACACCGCGCGCTGGAATGCGGTGCCCTGCAAGTCGAGCGGCACCCGGAAGCGCCGCGGGCAGCGACCCCCCCAGTAGCCCTGCAGCTCGTCGGCGGCCGCGGCGAGCCAGCGCTGGCCGGTGTCGAACGGCACATCCAGCTCCGTGTCGTAGTGCACCGGCTCCTGGAACAGCAGGAACGCCAGCCCCTTGTCGGTGGCGGCCAGCGTCAGCGTGCCCACCGGCGAGTCAAGGCGCGCTTGCGCCACCAGACGTGTCGTGTCGATCGTCGTCATGCATCCTCCAAGACTTGCCACAACCGCATCACCGCGTAGCTGCGCCAGGGCTGCCAGGCCTGTGCCTGCGCGGCAGCGGCGGCGGGGTCACGTGTGCCGAGCGCGTTGAGCACCCCGATGTCGCTGGCCGGGAACGCGTCGGGCCATGCCAGCACGCGCATCGCGATCACCTGTGCCGACCATTCGCCGATGCCCGGCAGCGCCTGCAGCCGCTGCAGCGTGTCCTGCAACGGCGCGGCCCGATGCAGTTCGAGCGTGCCGTCGCATACAGCGCGCGCCAGCGCCTGCAGCGCGCCGACGCGCTGCCGCACGATGCCGAGACTGCCGATCGCGTCGGCGTCGGCGCGGGCGATCGCCTCGGGCCGCGGAAACAGCCGCTGCAGGTCGGCAAACGGCGTCGTCACCGGCTCGCCGAAGCGCTCCACCAGGCGGCGCGTCAACGTGCGCGCCGCCTTCACCGTGACCTGCTGCCCGAGCACCACCCGCGCGGCGGTCTCGAAGCCGTCGAACGAGCCGGGCAGCCGGATGCCGGCACGCGGCGGAAGCGGCATGGCGGCGAGCACCGCGTCGATGCGGTCGGGGTCGGCGTCGAGGTCCAGCGCCTGGCGGGTGCGCTGCACCAGCGCGCCCGTCACCGGCGCCAGCTCGGGGGCCAGTGCGAGCTCGACCTCGTGGCGCGGCGGCGCGAAACGCCACGCCAGCCAACCTTTGAGCAGCCGGCCGCGATGCGGCAGCGCCACCGTGCGGCGCATGCCGTGGTCATCGACCGCTTCGATGCCGTCGAGCGCGCGCGCCGCGAAGAAGCGCAACACCGCATCATGATGGTACGGCGGCCGGTAGGCCAGGCGCAGCCGCAGCGTCGCCGACGCCGAGCGCTGCATGTCGTCGTCGCCGTCCGCCCGGGCGCGGCGCAGACCGCTCGGGTTCATGCGGTAGCGCTCGGCGAATGCCGCATTGAAACGTCGCAGGCTGGCGAAGCCGCTGGCCAGCGCCACCTGCGTCACCGGCATCGCGGTGTCGGTCAGCAGTTGCTTGGCCAGCAGCAGGCGCTGCGTCGTCAGGTAGTCGATCGGTGCCACCCCCACGTGCTGCTGGAAGATGCGCCGCAGGTGCCGGTCGGTGACGCCCAGTCGTGCCGCCAGCCGCGGCATCGACAGCGCCTGGCCGTCGTGCGCGGCCTGTTCGATCGTGCGCGCGGCCTGCTGCGCCAGCGCCTGCGACGAATCCATCAGCGACAGGCCCGGCGCCAGCTCGGGGCGGCAGCGCAGGCAGGGCCGGAAGCCGTGCGCCTCGGCCAGCGCGGCGTTGCTGAAGAACCGGCAGTTCTCGCGTCGCGGCAGCCGCACCCGACACACCGGCCGGCAATAGACGCGCGTGCTGGTCACGCCGACGAACAGGCGTCCGTCGAAGCGCGCATCGTGCGTGCTGATCGCGCGGTAGGCTGCGTCGTCGTGCAGGGTCATGGCGGCATCATAGGGTCCACACGGGCGCGCACTCGCCGTTTTCGGACGCCTGCCTGCCTGAACCGCCGCGCGCCGCCCCAACGTGCGGCGCACCTCGCGCGGCCGCGGCCGGAGCGCCGCTGCCTACAATCGCGCGTTTCGCTTTGCGGGCAAGCGCATGAACCCTTCGGCCAGCGTGTTCAAGGCTTACGACATTCGAGGCATCGTCGGACAGACGATCGACGAGTCGTTCGCCGAGCATCTGGGGCGCGCATTCGGCACCGAGGCAGCGGCTGCCGGCGAACGCGCTGTCGCGGTGGGCCGCGACGGCCGGGTGTCGGGGCCAGGGCTGTTGTCGGCACTGGCGCGCGGGCTGATGTCGACCGGGCTCGACGTGGTCGATCTTGGGGCCGTCACCACGCCGATGCTTTACTACGTGGCCGCCACGCGCGGCAAGCACTGCTGCAGTTCGGGCATCCAGGTCACCGGCAGCCACAACCCGAAGGACTACAACGGCTTCAAGATGGTGTTGCAGGGCCGCGCAATCTACGGCCAGGACATTCAGCGGCTGCGCGAGCGCATGCAGCGCGAAGACTACGCGAGCGGCGGCGGGCGCCTGGGCAACATGCCGATCGTCGGCGAATACACACGGCGCATCGTCAACGACTGCCAGCAAGCGCGACGCATGCGCATCGTGGTCGATTCGGGCAACGGCATCCCCGGCGCCTCGGCGCCGGGCATCCTGCGCGCTCTCGGGCACGAGGTGATCGACCTGTACTCCCGCGTCGACGGCGACTTTCCCAATCACCATCCCGATCCGAGCAAGCTGGAGAACCTCGCCGACCTGATCAAGGTGGTGCACGCCACCGAGGCGGAGCTGGGCCTGGCGTTCG
>DATIFD010000199.1:0-4463 GCA_035455385.1 Burkholderiaceae bacterium | reverse complement strand
GAGCGTCACCACTTCGGCGCCGATCGCGTCGCCGCGATTGACCAGCACCAGCGCCTGCTTTTCGTAGACGCCGGCGCGTCCGATCGATTTTCCCTTCCAGCCGCAGGCGTCGATCAGCCAGCCGGCCGCGAGCTTGAAGCTGCCGTCGGCCAGCGGGTAGTGCACGATGTGCGGGTCGCGCGCGATGATGTCCTTGCACTGCTCGGCGGTGACCACCGGGTTCTTGAAGAAGCTGCCGACGTTGCCCACCTCGCGCGGATCCGGCAGCTTGCCGCGCCGGATCGCGCACACCCAGTCGAAGATCTGCTGCGCGCTCGGCTGCGTGATGCCGGTCTCGTGCACCTTGCGCTCGAGATCGAGATAGCCGAGCACGGGCGCCCAGCGCCTGGCCAGCCGCAGGCGCACGCGCGTGATCACGCTCTTGCCTGCCAACCCGCCGAAGCCGCCATGCTTGAACACGCTGTCGCGATAGCCGAAGCGGCAGGCCTGCGCGTCGAGCGTGACGCTGCGCCCTGTGACGAGATCGACGGCGTCGAGCGAATGGAAGCGCTCCCTCAGCTCGACGCCGTACGCACCGATGTTCTGCACCGGTGCGGCGCCGACCGTGCCGGGGATCAGCGCCAGGTTCTCCAGCCCCGGCCAGCCCTGCTGCAGCGTCCACTGCACCACGTCGTGCCAGGTCTCGCCGGCGCCGGCCTCGACGACGAACGCGTCGTCGTCCTCGTGCAACAGACGCCGCCCCATGATCTCGACCTTGACGACGACGGCGTCGGGATCGCGCGACAGGATCAGGTTGCTGCCGGCGCCCAGCACCAGCTTGGGCGCGCGGCCGAGCTCGGGGTGGTCGACCACGCGCCGCACCTCGGCATCGCTGCCCACGCGCACCAGCGTGTGCGCGACCGCGGGCAGCCCGAACGTGTTGTATGCACGCAAGGCGACACCGCGTTCGATGTGCAGGCTGCCGTTGGTTGTCGACATGGCAGAATTTTCGCCGATCCCACCACGCATTCTGGATGTCAATGCCCAGCTTCGATGCCGTCGTCGAGCCCAACCGCGTGGAATTGCGCAACGCCATCGATCAGGTGGTGCGCGAGATCGGCACGCGCTTCGATTTCAAGGGCACGCATGCCGCGGTCGAGATCGCCGAAGACGCACTGACCCTTGTCGGCGACAGCGAGTTCCAGCTCGGTCAGGTGCGCGACATCGTGCTGGCCAAGCTCGCCAAGCGCGGCGTCGATGCACGCTTCGTCGATTTCGGCTCCGCAGCCGAGCGCGCGGGCGGCGACACCTGGCGCCAGCAGGCCCCGATCAAGGCGGGCATCGGCAGCGACGACGCCAAGCGGCTCCAGGCGCTGATCAAGCAGAGCAAGCTGAAGGTGCAGGCGTCGATCCAGGGCGACACGCTGCGCGTGTCCGGCACCAAGAAGGACGACCTGCAGGCCGCGATCGCGCTGCTGCGCAAGGAAGCCGCAATGCTGCCGCTCGGCTTCAAGAACTTCAGGGATTGAGACGGAGCCCGCCATGGGTCTGCCACGCCGCGCCATCATCGCCGCCGTCACCTGCGCGACGCCGCTGCTGGTGCACGCACAGACCGTATCGATGGCCGGCAGCATCGGCGACAGCAAGGCGCTGCTGATGATCAACGGCGCGCCGCACACGCTGGCAGTGGGCTCCACCGTCAAGGGCGTGACGCTCAAGCGCGTGATGCCCGGCCAGGCCGAAGTCGAGGTCGGCGGCAAGACGCTGCTGGTGGCGATGGGCGGCGCGCCGGCCAGCGTCGGCGGCGGCGCTGGCGGCGGCGCCACCGGCCGCGAGATCCTGATCGCTGCGGGCCCCGGCGGACACTTCGTCACCAGCGGCCAGATCAACGGCAAGCCGGTGCAGTTGATGGTCGACACCGGCGCCACCTCGGTGGCGATCAGCCGCAGCGAGGCCGAGCGGCTCGGCATCGACTGGAAGAGCGGCCAGCGCGGCGTCAGCCAGACCGCCGGCGGCGTCGTGCCGACCTACTCGGTGTCGCTGACGTCGGTGCGCATCGGCGATGTCGAAGTGTTCGGCGTCAACGCGATGATCCTGCCCGTCGAGATGCCGTTCGTGCTGCTCGGCAATTCGTACCTGGGCCGCTTCACGATGCGCCGCGACGCCAACGTGATGAAGCTCGAGAAGCGCGACTGAGCGACTCCTGCGCTCACCTGGCTCGCAGCTTCCGAAGCGGCTGGCCCGCCTTGAAGGCAGCGCGGCCGCCGACCGGTCGCCCCAACGTCCGGCGCTACGCGCCGAGCTCCAGCCGGCTGTCGCAGCGCTCGGCCAGGTGCAGGTCGTGCGTGACGACGACGAACGCGGTGCCGTCCTCGCGCGCCAGCTGCAGCATCAGCTCGAACACGGCGTGGGCGGTGGCACGGTCGAGGTTGCCGGTGGGTTCGTCGGCGAGCACGCAGCTCGGCTGCGCCACCAGCGCGCGCGCGATCGCCACCCGCTGGCGCTCGCCGCCCGACAGTTGTGCGGGCCGGTGCGCGACGCGCGCACTCAGCCCCACGCGCACCAGCATCGCGCGCGCGCGTTCGCGCGCAGCGGCGACCGACTCGCGCCGGATGCGCAGCGGCATCGCCACGTTGTCGAGCGCGCTGAACTCGGGCAACAGGTGGTGGAACTGGTAGACGAAGCCGAGGTGGCGGTTGCGCCAGCGACCCTGCTCGGCGGGGTCCATCGCGGCGAAGTCGCGGCCCATCAGGCGCACGCTGCCGGCCGTGGGCTTGTCGAGCCCGCCCAGCAGGTGCAGCAGCGTGCTCTTGCCGGAACCCGAGGCGCCCACCACCGCCAGCGTCTGCGCGCGCTGCACCATCAGGCTCAGCCCCGCGAGCACCGTCACGTCGATCGCCTCGTCGCCGCTGCCCTCGTGAAAGCGCTTGTGCAGACCGACCGCCTGCAGCACCGGCTCACTCATAGCGCAGCGCCTCGGCCGGGTTGACGCGGCTGGCGCGCCAGCTCGGGTACAGCGTGGCCAGGAACGCCAGCACCAGCGACACCAGCGCGATCGGCACCACGTCGCCCCAGCGCGGATCGCTCGGCATGCGGCTGATCAGGTAGACGCTGCCGGGCAGAAAGGCGACGTGGAAGGTGCGCTCGATGAACGGCACGATGACGTCGATGTTGTACGCCACCAGCAGACCGAACAGCACGCCCGCGGCCGTGCCGATCACGCCGGAGGCGGCGCCCTGCACGACGAAGATGCCCATCACCGAGCGTGGGCTGGCGCCCAGCGTGCGCAGGATCGCGATGTCGGCGCGCTTGTCGGTCACCGTCATCACCAGCGTCGACACCAGGTTGAACGCCGCCACCGCGACGATCAGCGTCAGGATGATCGCCATCAGCCGCTTCTCGATCTGCACCGCCTCGAACCAGTTGCGGTTGGTGCGCGTCCAGTCGCGCACCACCAGGTTCGGGCCCAGGCTCGCCGACAGCTCCTGCGCGACGCCGCGGGCGCGGTTCAGGTCGGCCAGCCGCAACTGCAGGCCGGTGGGCCCTTCGACGCGATAGAGCTTGGCCGCATCGTCGAGGTGGATCCACGCCAGCGAGCTGTCGTACTCGTAGTGCCCAGCCTCGAACGTGCCAGCCACCGTGAACTGCTTCAGCCGTGGCAGCACGCCGGCCGGCGTGACCTGGCCGCTGGGCGCCAGCACCGTCACCGAGTCGCCGGGCCGCACGCCGAGCTGGCGTGCCAGCTCGACGCCCAGCACGATGCGCCACGAGCCCGGCTGCAGCGCGGCCAGCGTGGTGTTGCGCAGCCTCGCCGCCAGCTCGGTGACGTGCGCCTCCTCGTCGGGCACGATGCCGCGCACCACCGCGCCGCGCAGCGTGTCGCCGCGTGCCAGCAGCGACTGGCTGGCGATGAACGGCGCGGTGGCCAGCACCTCGGGGTTGCGCCGCACCTCGGCGGCGGTGGCGCGCCAGTCGGGCAGCGCCGACCCGTTGGCGTCGAACACCTCGACGTGCGGGATCACGCTCAGCATGCGGTCGGTGACTTCCTTCTGGAAGCCGTTCATCACCGACAGCACGATGATCAGCGCCGCCACGCCCAGCGCGATGCCCAGCATCGACACACCCGAGATGAAGGAGATGAATCCGTTGCGGCGCCCGGCGCGGCCGGCGCGCGTGTAGCGCCAGCCGAGTTGCCACTCGTAGGGCCAATCCATGTCAGCGGCGCCCGGCCGCCCGAAGCCGCTGACGGCCTTGCAGGCCACGCTGGCCCTTTCGAGCCAGCTGTTCGCCAGGCGTGGCAGGTCCACTGGACCGTCCACGTCCGGGCTCACCCCCCTCGGGGGGCGGCGAGCAAGGCGAGCTCGGGGGCACCATGGGGCGCCGATGCTAGCAGGCGCGTCGGCCGCGTCGCCGCGCACTGCGGCGTCGATAATCGCGCGGTCCATGCAGTTGATCGTCCCTTTTGCCGGCGTCTTGTCGGAGGC
>DATIFD010000198.1:0-9836 GCA_035455385.1 Burkholderiaceae bacterium | reverse complement strand
GATGCGATTGCGCTGCGGGAAGTTCGCCGCCAGCGGTTCGGTGCCGAGGTTGAACTCGCTCACGATCAAGCCGCGTTCGGCGATCCGGTGTGCCAGTTCGCGGTTGGCACGCGGGTAGACGCGGTCGAGCCCCGTACCCACCACCGCGATCGTCGGTGCGCCGGCAGCCAGTGCACCGGTGTGGGCCGCCCCATCGACGCCCAACGCCAGCCCGGACACGATCGTCAGGCCGGCTCGACCCAATTGCTCGGCGAAGGCACGCGCGTTCTCGGCTCCTTGCGGCGTCGGGTTGCGACTCCCGACGATCGCCAAGCAGGGGTTGTTGAGCAGCGCAGTCTGGCCTTGCGTGTACAGCAGCAATGGCGGGTCGGCGGTCTGCAACAGTGCCTGCGGGTAGCGTGCGTCGCCCAGGGCGACCCAGTCGCGTTGCGGTCCGCCGGCGAGCCACGTCTGCAACGCCGACAGCGCCGCCGGTAGCGCGGCGGGCACGTCGTCGGCGACGACGGCCTGGCCCAGGCACGCCTGGCGCGCGGCGGCGGGCGCCTCGAACACCGCCTGCGGTGTCCCGAACGTGGCGAGCAGTTGCCGGGCTGCGGCGCGCCCGACGCCCGGGGTCAGCAGCAGCCGCAGCCACGCCGCCAACTCATCGGCGTCCTTTGGCGCCATTGCGCCGGCTCGAAGCGTCAGGGTTGGCTGAAACGGTCACCCGGCTTGACCGGGTCTTCCGACTGCAGGATCAGCGCGTACGACACACGGTCGAAGACGCGGAACACGAACAGCGTGCCGATGCGCTCGTCGGGCAGCTTCATCACCGGCCGCGAGCGGTCGGTGGTGTCGACGGCCATCGACCCGTCGCGCCACAGGGCCATCACGTGCCCACGCTCGACGCCGTCGCGCGCGCCGCGATTCAGCGTGATGATCTGGTTCTGCCCTGCGGAGATGGCCTCGCCGTAGATGCTGACGATGCGGCCCTTGAGCGGCTGCGACGGTGCATGCGGCACGTACGCCGCGTAGTCGCGCTCCGGCACCGGCGCGAGGCGATCACCGACGCCAGCTTCCAGCCGGATGCTGGTCATGCGGAAGGTCGCGGGCACGATCTGCGAGGTCTTGCCGTCGACAGTGGCCTGGACGCCGCCATCGCGCACGAATTCGGCGGTGCCGACATAGCGCGCCTCGAAGCCGAGCACCTCGCCGGTGTCGGGATCAGCCAGCGGCACGCTGTCACGGAACACCCGGAAGTCGCGGTTGCCCTTGAGGTCACCGCGCACGTACGCCGTCTCACCGCGCGACAGCAGCACACGCCCTTCCTGCGACGCCACGATGCGCGGGGCGGTGTTCAGCTCGTCGGTCGTGAACACCACTGCCTCGTTGAGGAACGGCCCGATCAAGTGCATCGGGATCGACGGGATCGCGCCGTTGTCCAACGTTTCGGCGCGGACGCGCGGCGACAACTTGACCGTGTTGCCCACCGGCTCCGCCCCGCCGCCGACCGGCTGCGCCACGCGCAGCATCGCCCGGTCGCCGACCTTCACCAGCATCAACACCTGGCCGGGATAGATGAGGTGCGGGTTCTTGATCTGGTCGAGGTTCATCCCCCACAACTCGGGCCAGCGCCATGGCGAGCGCAGGAACATCTTGGAGATGTCCCACAGCGTGTCGCCCGGCACCACGGTGTGCGAATCAGGGGCGTTGGGCGCCAACTCGCTCAGCGGCACGCCGGCCTGCGCCACCTGATTGGCCGTGTCACGTTGCTCCTGGGTGACCGGCCAGTTGGCCGCTGCCGCCTGCCCACAGGCGGCAGCGAGCGTGGCACCGACCCACAGGGACAACCTCAGGCGTTGATGACTGCGGGCGTGGGGTCGGCTCATGAACTCTGTCTCCGCTGGTGGGCAATGCCAAAATCCCGGCGGACCCCAGGCGTTTGGCCAGCATGGCTGCCTGCCGCGACCGAAGTGGCGACAATGCTCATGCTTCACGGAAGATTCTGCCCATAAACCATTGATGCCGCAACGAAAGAGGCTGCTGGAACGGGAAGGTGTGGAGACCATCACACCAATGCCCGTTGCGAGCGCTCCACAAGTCGGCGGCCTGTATCCACCTGTACCGCTTCGATCATGGCAAGGCTTGCGATCCTGCGTTATCCCGACCCGCGACTGCACAAGGTCGCGCGTGCCGTGACGGCTGTGGATGCGCGCATTCGACAGTTGGTCGACGACATGCTGGAGACCATGTACGCGGCCGACGGCGTCGGGCTGGCCGCCACGCAGGTCGACGTGCATGAGCGCGTGATCGTGATCGACACGTCCGAGCAGCGCAACCAACCGCTGGTGCTGATCAATCCCGAGCTGGTGTGGCTCAGCGAAGATCGCGTGGTCCACGAAGAGGGCTGCCTTTCGGTGCCGACGATCTACGACAAGGTCGAGCGCCACGCGGCGGTCACGGTGGCCGCACTCGATCGCGACGGCAACCAGTTCGAGAGCCTGGTTGAAGGTCTCACCGCCGTGTGCGTGCAGCACGAGATGGATCACCTGGTCGGCAAGGTGTTCGTCGAGTACCTCAGCCCGCTGAAGCGCGAGCGCATCCGCGTCAAGATGCAGAAGCGCGCGCGCGAAGAGCAGCAGGAACGTCAACGCGCATGACGCGGTCGGGTCGCCCCAGGAGCGAACAGCCGAGCGCGCCGGCATGAGGCTCGCGTTTGCCGGCACCCCGGCGTTCGCAGCCACGGCATTGCAGGCGCTCGTCGCCGCGGGCCACGACGTGATGCTGGTGCTGACGCAGCCCGATCGCCCGTCCGGTCGCGGCCTCAAGCTGCACCCCTCGGCGGTCAAGGCCCTCGCGTTGCAGCTCGGCCTGCCGGTGATGCAACCCGGCGGCCTGCGGCTCGATGGTCGATTCGCAGCCGATGCACAGGCCGTGCGCCGGACCCTGCAGGACGCGAGCCCTGAGGCGATCGTGGTGGCCGCCTACGGGCTGATCCTGCCGCCGTGGCTGCTCGAACTGCCGCGCCGGGGCTGCCTGAACATCCACGCCTCGCTGCTGCCGCGCTGGCGCGGCGCCGCGCCGATCCAGCGCGCCATCGAGGCCGGCGACCTGCAGACCGGCATCTCGATCATGCAGATGGATGCCGGCCTCGACACCGGGGGCGTGCTGCTGACACGGGTGACGGCGATCGAGCCCAGCGACACCAGCGCCAGCCTGCACGACCGGCTGGCCGTTCTGGGTGCCCAGGCCATCGTCGAGAGCGTCAAGCGCCTGGCGCACGGCGGGCTCGAGGCGGTGCCGCAACCGACCACCGGCGTCACGTATGCGCACAAGATCGGCAAGGACGAGGCGGCGCTCGATTGGCGCGCGAGCGCGGATCTGCTCGAGCGGCGCGTGCGCGCCTTCGATCCGTTTCCCGGCGCCGTGCTGAATGACCGCGGCCACATGCTGAAGCTGTGGCGTGCGGCGGTGCGCCCGGGCGGACACGGCGCCCCCGGCGAGGTGGTCAGCACGCTGCCCGGTCCGTTGGTCGTGGCCTGCGGCCGCGGTGCGCTCGAGTTGCTCGAGCTGCAGCGCCCAGGCGGTCGCCGGCTGGCCGCGGCGCTGTGCTTTCCGGCCGGAGCGCCGGAGCTCGGTCAGCGGCTGAGCCCGGCGGTAGATTGAACTGTGGCCGTGCGGCCGCACCTATGGCACCAATCCTGGACCACCACCGATCCCACGATGTTCAACCTGTTCAAGACCGCGATTCTGATGGCCGCCATCACGGCGCTGTTCATGTTCCTCGGCCAGATGTGGGGCGGTCGTAGCGGCATGATGCTGGCGCTGCTGATCGCGTTGGGGCTGAACTTCTTCAGCTACTGGTTCAGCGACAAGATCGTTCTGCGCATGACCAATGCGCGAGAGGTGGACGAGTCCAGCGCGCCGCAGTTCGTGCGCATGGTGCGCGACCTCGCCAACCGTGCCGGCCTGCCGATGCCGCGCGTGTACCTGATCGACGAGGACGCCCCCAACGCGTTCGCCACCGGTCGCAACCCGCAGCACGCGGCGGTGGCGGCGACCACCGGCATCATCCGGCTGCTCAGCGAGCGTGAACTGCGCGGCGTGATGTCTCACGAGCTCGCACACGTGAGACACCGCGACATCCTGATCTCGACCATCAGCGCCACGATGGCCGGCGCGATCGGCATGCTGGCCAACATCGCGATGATGTTCGGCGGCCGCGACAGCGAAGGTCGGCCCGCCAACCCGCTCGCAGGCCTGCTGGTCGCGATCCTCGCGCCACTGGCCGCCAGCCTGATCCAGATGGCGATCAGCCGCGCTCGCGAGTTCGAGGCCGACCGCGGTGGTGCCGAGATCTCCGGCGATCCGCAGGCGCTCGCCTCCGCGCTGCAGAAGATCCACCACTATGCGCAGGGCATCCCGATGATGGCGGTCGAGCGCCACCCGGAGACGGCGCAGATGATGATCATGAACCCGCTGTCCGGCGGCGGTCTGCGCGGCCTGTTCTCGACCCACCCGCCGACTGAGGAACGGGTCGAGCGCCTGCTGGCGATGGCGACGGGCCGCTGAGCGGCCGCCGGGTTGCAGCCGCGCGCTCAAGTCGGCGCCGTGGCTGCCGATAACGCAGGTGTCTCGCTCTCGACGACGCCTGCCATGCAAGCCCGACTGCCCGCCGCCGTGCTGCTCGCCGCCCTCGCGACGGCAGGCTGCAACCTGTTCGGCAGCGAGGCGGCCGAAGCCGCGGCCGCGCGCCGCGAGGCCGATGGCAAGGCGATCGGCGGTGCCTGCCGTCACGCCGGGCGCGCGATCGAAGACTGCTACCTGCTCAATCGCCGCGCCGACAAGGCGGCCATCTATGCAGGCTGGCGCGAGATGAACGACTACATGCGCGAGAACAAGCTCGAGCCGCTCGTGCCACAACTGAACCCCGAGACGGTCGCCCAGGCCCTGGACGGTGAGTCCCGAAGAAGCGCTGCGCGCGCCGACAAGGACCCGGACAAGCCGGCTCCCGCCGACAAGCAGGCCGACAAACCGCGGGCCAAGGACAGCGGCAGCGTCACCCACGAGAAGCCGCGCAAGAGCGACTCCTGAGCGCGCTTTGACGCGGGCTCGGGCGAAGGCCTCGCCCGCTCGGCGTAGGACAATCGCGGCATGAGTGAGTCCTTGGCCGGCGCGCCGGCCGTGTGGCGGCACCCCGAGTTCCGGCGTGGCGCCCGCGAGATGGTCGGCGTCGCACTCGGAATCTCGGCCTGGGGAGTCGTGGCCGGGGTGGCGATGGCCAACAGCAGCCTCGGCACCGGGTGGGCGATCGTGATGTCGCTGGTGGTGTTCTCCGGCACCGGGCAGATCGCGTCGCTGCCGCTGCTGGCCAGCGGTGCCCCGCTGTGGGTGGTGTGGGCCACCGTCTTGTGCGTGAACCTGCGCTTCGTGATCTTCAGCCTGCAGTGGCGGCCGTATTGGGTGCACCTGCCGCTGCGTTGGCGGTTGACCATCGCGTACTTCAGCGCCGATCTGAACTACTTCACGTTCGTGCGACGCTTTCCCGATCCGAAGCCGGCGCCCGAGCAGTGGCCGTACTTTTGGGGCGGCATGGCGGTCAACTGGGGCTCGTGGCAGCTGTCGTCGTTGCTCGGCATCCTGTTGGCGCACCAGTTGCCGACGCAGTGGGGGCTCAGCTTCGCCGGCACCACGGCACTGCTCACGCTCACCTACACGATGGTGATCGACCGCGCCACCTGGCTGGCGGCCGCCGTGGCGGCCTGCGCCGCAGTGGCCGCCTATGCGCTGCCGCTGCGCTTGAACATCCTGGTGGCGATCGCCGCCGCGGTCGCGGTGGGCGTGCTGATCGACCACTTCGATCCCAGACAGGCGCATCGGGCGGCAGCATGAGCACGCTGGAAGTGATCATCGTCATCGCTGGCATGACGGCCATCACGCTGCTCACCCGCGGCTTCTTCTTCCTGCAGCGCTCGCAGCTGCCGATGCCCGCGTGGCTGACCGAAGGACTGCGCTACGCTCCGCTGGCCGCGATGGTCGCCGTGGTGGCGCCGGAGATCTTGATGACGCAGGGACACCTGATCACGACCCTGAAAGACGCCCGCTTGTATGGTGCCGCCGCAGCCACCGCGTGGTACTTCTGGCGCCGCGACATGTTCGGCACCATCGTCGCCGGCACCACGGTGCTGCTCGCGCTGCGACTGGCGTTCGGCTGGTAGCCCATCCAAACGAACCCGACCCGTTTTGCTCATCGATCGACGACCATGAACATCCTTCGCTTCCAAGACCTGATCGCACAGGGCCGTGTCGCCGGCCGCCGCGTTTTCATTCGCGCCGACTTGAACGTACCGCAGGACGACACCGGCCACATCACCGAGGACACGCGCATCCGGGCCTCGCTGCCGTGCGTGCGCATGGCGCTCGATGCCGGCGCCGCGGTGATGGTCACCTCACATCTGGGCAGGCCGACCGAGGGCCAGTTCAAACCCGAGGACTCGTTGGCGCCGGTGGCCAAGCGCCTGGGCGAACTGCTCGGTCGCCCGTACGAAGGCGGGGTGCCGCTGCGCGCCAACTGGGTCGACGGCGTCGAGGTCGCACCGGGGCAGCTGGTGCTGCTGGAGAACTGCCGCCTCAACAAGGGCGAGAAGAAGAACGACGAATCGCTGGCGCGCAAGATGGCCGCGTTGTGCGACATCTTCGTGCACGACGCGTTCGGCACGGCGCACCGCGCCGAGGCCAGCACCTACGGAATCGCGCAGTTCGCCAAGGTGGCCTGTGCCGGTCCGCTGCTGGCGGCCGAGATCGACGCGATCGGCAAGGCGCTTCAGGCGCCAAAGCGTCCGCTGCTGGCCATCGTCGCGGGCAGCAAGGTGAGCACCAAACTGACGATCCTGCGGAGCCTGGCCGAAAAGGTCGACGGCCTGATCGTCGGCGGCGGCATTGCCAACACCTTCATGCTCGCGGCCGGGTTGCCCGTGGGCAAGAGCCTGGTCGAGGCCGATCTGGTCGAACAGGCCCGCGCGGTGATGAGGGCGATGAAGGCGCGCGGCGCGGAGGTGCCGATTCCGCAGGACGTGGTGGTCGCCACCGAGTTCAAGGCCGATGCCAGGGCCACCGTCAAGGCCGCCGGTGATGTCGCGGCCGATGAGATGATCCTCGACATCGGACCGCGGGCGGCGGCAGAGTTGGCCGACAAGCTCAAGGCAGCGGGCACCATCGTCTGGAACGGGCCCGTGGGGGTGTTCGAGTTCGACGCCTTTGCCCACGGCACCGAGACGATTGCGCGGGCGATCGCGGCGAGCCCGGCGTTCAGCATCGCCGGCGGCGGCGACACGCTCGCCGCGATCGCCAAGTACGGTATCGAGAAGGACATCGGCTACATCTCGACCGGCGGCGGCGCCTTTCTCGAGGTGCTCGAGGGCAAGACGCTGCCGGCGTTCGAGATCCTGCAGCGCCGCGCCACCGGAACCTGAGCCCGGCCTCGACGGCCGCCGGCCCGACGCCACCGCGACCGGTGCCGATCGAAAGAGGCAGCGAACAGGGGTAATCTCGATGCCCCGCTTTCGAGGAGATCGCCATGGCCGAGCAGCATGTCAATCCGGAGACGTTGAGCCCCGCGGAGCAGGCATTGCGCGACGCCGCGCTGGAGTACCACCGCCAGCCGGTGCACGGCAAGATCTCGATCGCGCCGACCAAGCCGCTGTCGAATCAGCGTGACCTGTCGCTGGCCTACTCGCCGGGTGTCGCCTATGCGTGCCTGGCGATCGCCGACGATCCGGCGCGTGCGGCCGAGTACACCAGCCGCTCCAACCTCGTCGGGGTGGTCACCAACGGCACCGCGGTGCTGGGGCTCGGCGACATCGGCCCGCTGGCCGGCAAGCCGGTGATGGAGGGTAAGGGCTGCCTGTTCAAGAAGTTCGCCGGCATCGACGTGTTCGACATCGAACTGGCCGAAAGGGATCCGGACAAGCTGGTCGAGATCGTCGCCGCGCTGGAGCCGACGCTCGGTGGCGTCAACCTCGAGGACATCAAGGCGCCGGAGTGCTTCACGATCGAGCGCCGCTTACGCGAGCGCATGAACATCCCGGTGTTCCACGACGACCAGCACGGCACCGCGATCATCAGCGCGGCAGCGTTGTTGAACGGGCTGGAACTGGTGGGCAAGGACATCGGCGCCGTGAAGTTGGCGGTGTCCGGCGCCGGCGCTGCGGCGATCGCCTGCCTCGACGTGTTCGTCGGCCTGGGCGTCAAGCGCGAGCGCATCTTCATCGTCGACAGCAAGGGCGTGGTGCGCGCCGGGCGCGACGACTTCGCGCGCCTGGACGAGAGCAAGCTGCGCTACTGCCAGAAGACCGACGCGCGCACACTCGCCGATGTCGTGCAGGACGCCGACGTGTTCCTCGGCTGCAGCGCGGCCGGCGTGCTCACCGGCGAGATGGTCAAGACGATGGCGGCGCGTCCGATCATCCTCGCGCTGGCCAATCCGGAGCCCGAGATCCGGCCCGAGGCGGCGCGCGCGGCGCGCCCCGACTGCATCATCGCCACCGGGCGCAGCGACTACCCGAACCAGGTCAACAACGTGCTGTGCTTCCCGTACATCTTCCGCGGCGCGCTGGACTGCGGCGCCACCAAGATCACCGAGGCGATGAAGCTGGCCGCCGTGCGCGAGATCGCCGCGCTGGCCAAGGCCGAGATCAGCGACGAGGTGGCGGGCGCCTACGCCGGCCAAGAGCTGCGCTTCGGGCCCGACTACATCATCCCGACCCCGTTCGACTCGCGGCTGATCCTGCGCATCGCGCCGGCGGTGGCCCGGGCCGCCGCCGAGTCCGGCGTCGCCACCAGGCCGATCGCCGACCTCGACGCCTATCGCCAGAGCCTGACGCGGTTCGTCTACCAGACGGGCATGCTGATGCGGCCGGTGTTCGCCGCCGCCAAGAGCCGGCCGGCGCGCGTGGTGTATGCCGAAGGCGAGGACGAGCGCGTGCTGCGCGCGGTGCAGGTCGCGCTCGACGAGGGCCTGGTCAAACCGATCCTGGTTGGCCGGCCCGAGGTGGTCAAGATGCGCATCGAGCGCGCGTCGCTTCGCCTGGCCGCAGGCCGCGACTTCACGCTGGTCGATCCCGAGAACGACCCGCGCTTCCGCGAGTACTGGGAGCTGTACGCGAAGCTGATGGGCCGCGAAGGCATCACGCCGGAAGCCGCAAAGGCGGCGGTGCGACGATCGAACACGCTGATCTCGGCGCTGATGCTGCGCCGCGGCGAGGCCGATGCGATGCTGTGCGGCCTGGTCGGCCGCTTTGACAATCACCTGACGCACGTGCGCGACGTGATCGGCCTGAAGCCGGGCGCGCACACGCTGGCCACCGTCAATGCGCTGATGCTGCCGCAGCACACGCTGTTCGTGACCGACACCTTCGTCAACGAAGAGCCGAGCGCGGAGGAGCTGGCCGACATCGCGCTGACCGCCGCGGCCGAGATGCAGCGCTTCGGCATCCCGCCGCGTGTGGCGTTCCTGTCGCACAGCGTGTTCGGCAGCAGCCAGCGCGCCAGCGCCCGCCGCATGCGCGCGGCGCGCGACCTGTTCGTCGCACGCGCCCCGCAGATCCCGTGCGACGGCGAGATGCAGGGCGACGCGGCGCTGTCGGAATCGGTGCGCCACAGCTATCTGCCACAGAGCACGTTGACCGGCAGTGCCAACCTGCTGGTGCTGCCGAATCTGGATGCCGCCAACATCCTGTTCAACGTGCTGAAGACGACCGGCGGACACGGCATCACGGTCGGCCCGGTGCTGCTCGGTGCGGCCAAGCCTGCGCATGTGTTGACGCCCAGCGCGACGGTCCGTCGCGTCGTCAACATGA
>DATIFD010000197.1:0-2437 GCA_035455385.1 Burkholderiaceae bacterium | reverse complement strand
CGAGCTGCCGTCGCAGCTGTTCGAGCACTGGATCGACGAGCCCGAGGTGCTGAAGCGGCACGCGCGTCACCACCGCAGCGGCGAGCCGATTCCCGACGTGCTGATCGAGCGGGTGCGTGCGGCGCGCCGTTTCGGTCAGGCCTACGAGTCGGTGCGTTACACCGCGAGCGCGCTGGTCGACATGGCCGCTCACGCCGCCGCCGAGCCGATCGACGACATCGTGGCGTTCGAGCAGGCCGTGCTCGCCCAGCGCGGCGCGCCGGCGGTGGCCGGGCTGAACCACCGGCTGCCGCACTTCCAGCACCTGTTCGCCGGCTCGGCCTACGCCGCCGGGTACTACGTCTACCTGTGGGCCGAGGTGCTCGACGCCGACGCCTACGACGCGTTCGTCGAAGCCGGCGACCCGTTCGACGCCGCCATCGCGCAGCGCCTGCGGCGCTGGATCTATTCCAGCGGCAACAGCGTGGAGCCGGGGGCCGCCTACGAGGCCTTCCGCGGCCGCGCGGCGAACGTCGAGCCGATGCTGCGCGAGCGTGGGCTGTTCACCCCCGAAGCGGCCTAGCGGCCGCCTCCCCCTCAAGGGGGCAACACCAGCGGACCGGCCAAGCCGGATCCGCGGTGTTCGCTTGGGGATGCGACGCTGGAGCGTCGCAATCTCGGATGGCCTTCCGAGCCGCGCTCGGTGTCAACGTTTGCCGAACAAGGTGTCGAGCGCGCCGAGGAAGATCCGGAAGTCCAGCGGCTTGGTCCAGTAGTCGGCGAAGCCGGCGCCGAGGGCGTGCTGGATGTCCTCGGGCATCGCGTTGGCCGACAGCGCGATGCACGGGATCGATGCCGTGCTCGGGTCGGCGCGCAGGCGGCGCAGGACCTCGATGCCGTCGATGTCGGGCAGCTGCATGTCGAGCAGGATCAGATCCGGCCGCATGCGCCGCGCGCGGTCGATGCCGCTGGCGCCGTCGTCGGCCTCGTCGAGCGTGAGGTGGCCCCGCTGCGCGACCAGTTCGCGCACGATCAGCGCATTGACCGGGTTGTCCTCGATGTAGAGCAGCCGTCCGTTGCGGGCCGTGGCGGCGGGCTCGGCGCGGACCGGCGCGGACAGCGGCGCGGCTCGGTCGGGCTGGGGCGAATGCGCTGGCCGCGCGCGCGGAAGCCGCACTTCGAACTGGCTGCCGACGCCGGGCGTGCTCTGCACGCGCACGCTGCCGCCCATCCGCTCGACGTTGGCCTTCACGATCGCCAGGCCGATGCCGGTGCCTTCGATGCCCTTGCTCTCGAGGCCGAGCCGATTGAACGGCTCGAACGCGTGCGCGAGCTGGTCGCTGGTCATGCCGCGGCCGGTGTCGCGCACGCGCAGCGCGATCGTCCGATCGTCCAGCGCCTGCGCTTCCACCTGCACGGTACCACCGCGGCGGTTGTACTTGATCGCGTTGGTCAGCAGGTTGAGCAACACCTGTCGCAGCCGCGTCGGGTCGACCCATGCCGTGTGCCCGAGTTCGTGGCCAACGAGCTCCACGCCGTGCCGCGCCGCCAGCGGTGCCACCATCGGCGCGGCGGCGTCGACCAGCTCGCGCAAGCCCACCGCCTGCGGTTCGAACTTGATCTCGCCGGTGTCCAGGCTCGACAGGTCGAGCACGTCGTTGACCAGCGCGAGCAGGTGTTCGCCCGCCGCGTGGATGTGCCGTAGCTGTTCGCGCGGCTCGCCGCGCAGCGCCAGCGACGAATCGGTCAGCAGCAGCTGCGCGAAGCCGATCACCGCGTGCAGCGGCGTGCGCAGCTCATGGCTCATGCGGGCCAGGAACTGCGACTTGGCGCGGCTCTCGCGCTGCGCCAGCATGCGTTCCTGCAGTGCCTGCTCGGCCTCGCGCGCCTGCGTGACGTCCCAGTTGACGCCGATGCGCCGCACTTCCTGGCCGGCGGCGTCGAACACCGGCAGCGAGCGCGATGCCAGCCAGTGCCAGCTGCCGTCGGGCCAGCGCACGCGGAACTGCGAGGTGCCCTGCCGGCGCTCGCGCGCCGAGGCCTCGTATTCGTGCAGCATGCGTGGCAAGTCGTCGGGGTGAACCAGTGACCGCCGCTCCTCTTCCGGCATCGGTTCGGGCCGCGGATCGAGGCCGCGCAGGCGCCACATCTGCTCGTCCCAGATCGCCTGCCGCGTGCGCAGGTCGAACTCCCAGGTGCCCACGCCGACGGCGCGGGCCGCCAGCGCAGCGCGCTCGTTGGCCTCGCGCAGCGCCTGGCGCGCCGCGCGTTGCTCGGTGATGTCGATCATCGTGCCGAGCAGGTGGTGGCCCGAATCGCTCTTGAGCAGGCGCACGCGCATCGACACGTCGCGCCGCGTGCCGTCGGCGCGCACGATCTGCACCTCCCACTGCACCACCCGCGGGCTGTCGCCGTCGCCGCGCGGCATCGGCTCGCTCAGCACGTGGTGGTACTCGGG
>DATIFD010000196.1:0-3308 GCA_035455385.1 Burkholderiaceae bacterium | reverse complement strand
AGCCTGAACCCGGAGGTGCAGGCCGACATCGCCGCGCTGATCGGTGCCTCGGCCGCGCTGGCGATCTCGGGCATCCCGTTCAACGGACCGGTGGGCGCGGCGCGCGTCGGCTACGTCAACGGCCAGTACGTGCTGAACCCGGGCAAGACCGAACTGACGAATTCCAAGCTCGACCTGGTCGTCGCCGGCACCGAGGCCGCCGTGCTGATGGTCGAGTCCGAGGCCGACCAGCTGCCCGAGGAGGTGATGCTCGGCGCCGTGGTCTATGGCCACGAGCAGGGCAAGGTGGCGATCGAAGCCATCCACGAACTCGTGCGCGATGCCGGCAAGCCGGCGTGGGACTGGCAGGCCCCGCCCAAGGACGAGGCGTTCATTGCCAAGGTTGTCGCGCTCGGCGAGGACAAGCTGCGCGCCGCCTACCAGATCCGCAGCAAGCAGGCGCGCACGCAGGCCTGCCGCGAGGCCTATGCCTTCGTGATCGGTGCGCTGACCGAAGAGGGGCTGACGTTCGACACCGTCAAGGTTGAAGGGCTGCTGTTCGAGATCGAGTCGCGCATCGTGCGCAGCCAGATCCTGGCCGGCGAGCCTCGCATCGACGGCCGTGACACGCGCACCGTGCGCCCGATCGAGATCCGCGCCGGGGTGCTGCCGCGCACCCACGGCTCGGCGTTGTTCACGCGCGGCGAGACGCAGGCGCTGGTCGCCGCCACGCTCGGCACCGAACGCGACGCGCAACGCATCGACGCGCTGGCCGGCGAGTTCGAAGACCGCTTCATGCTTCACTACAACATGCCTCCGTTCGCCACCGGCGAGACCGGCCGCGTCGGCAGCCCGAAGCGGCGCGAGATCGGCCACGGCCGCCTCGCCAAGCGCGCGCTGATCGCGTGCCTGCCGAGCAAGGAGGAGTTTCCGTACTCGATCCGCGTCGTTAGCGAGATCACCGAATCGAACGGCTCGTCGTCGATGGCGTCGGTGTGCGGCGGCTGCCTGAGCCTGATGGACGCCGGCGTGCCGATGAAGGCCCATGTGGCCGGCATCGCGATGGGCCTGATCAAGGAAGGCAACCGCTTCGCGGTGCTGACCGACATCCTCGGCGATGAGGACCACCTGGGCGACATGGACTTCAAGGTCGCCGGCACCGGCGCCGGCGTGACCGCGCTGCAGATGGACATCAAGATCCAGGGCATCACCAAGGAGATCATGCAGGTCGCGCTGGCCCAGGCCAAGGAGGCGCGGTTGCACATCCTGGCCAAGATGGTCGAGGCGGTGGGCGGTGCGCGCGCCGACGTGTCGCAGTTCGCCCCGCGCCTGTACACGATGAAGATCAACCCGGAGAAGATCCGCGACGTCATCGGCAAGGGTGGCGCGACGATTCGCGCGCTGACCGACGAGACCGGCTGCACGATCGACATCGCCGAGGACGGCACGATCACCATCGCGTCGGTTGAAGCCGACAAGGCGGCCTATGCGCGCAAGCGGATCGAAGAGATCACCGCCGACGTCGAAGTGGGCAAGGTCTACGAGGGCCCGATCACCAAGATCCTCGACTTCGGCGCGCTGGTGAACCTGTTGCCGGGCAAGGATGGGCTGCTGCACATCAGCCAGATCGCGCACCAGCGCATCGACAAGGTCACCGACGTGCTGAGCGAGGGCCAGGTCGTCAAGGTCAAGGTGCTCGAGACCGACGACAAGGGCCGCGTCAAGCTGTCGATGAAGGCGCTGCTCGATCGCCCCGAAGGGATGGAGGACAGCGACCGCGGCGAACGCAGCGAACGCGGCGACCGCCCACCCCGGCGTGATCGCGGCGACCGTGGCGATCGCCCGCCTCGCCGAGAGCGCGAGCCGCGCGAGACCGCTGAGCAGGGTGTCGAGCAGGCGCAGCAACAACAGCAAGAGCAGCAGCAGCAACCGGCTGCGCCGCAGGCCGAGTAGTCCACGGGGCGAGATGAAAGCCGTCGAGATCAAAGGCTTCGGCGCGCCCGAAGTCCTGGTGCTCACCGAGCGGCCCGATCCGCGAGCCGGTGCGGGCGAGGTGCTGGTGCGCGTGTCGGCTTCTGGTGTCAATCGGCCCGACGTGCTGCAACGCAAGGGTGCCTACGCACCGCCACCGGGCGCCTCGGACCTGCCCGGCCTGGAGTTCGCCGGCGAGATCGTCGGCGGCGACGCTGCGGCCATGAAATCGGCCGGCTTCAAGGTCGGTGATCGCGTGTGCGCACTGGTGGCCGGTGGCGGCTATGCGCAGTTGGCCGTGGCACCGGTGTCGCAGTGTCTTCCGGTGCCCAAGGGGCTCAGCGACGCCGAGGCGGCGGGGCTGCCGGAGACCTTCTTCACCGTCTGGACCAACGTCTTCGACCGCGCGGGCCTGAAGGCCGGCGAGACGCTGCTCGTGCACGGTGGCACCAGCGGCATCGGCGTCACCGCGATCCAGCTCGGCAAGGCGTTCGGCGCGCGCGTGATCGTCACCGCCGGCAGTGCCGAGAAATGCAAGGCCTGCCTCGCGATCGGCGCCGACGCGGCGATCAACTACAAGGAGCAGGACTTCGTCGAAGAGGTCAAGCGCCTGACCGGCGGTCGCGGTGCCGACGTGGTGCTCGACATGGTCGCCGGTGCCTACGTCGCCCGCGAGGTGCAGTGCCTTGCCGACGACGGTCGCATCGTCATCATCGCGGTGCAAGGTGGTGTGAAGAGCGAGTTCAACGCCGGCGACGTGCTGCGCCGTCGCCTCACGATCAGCGGCTCCACGCTGCGTCCGCGGCCCGAGTCGTTCAAGGCGGCGATCGCGGTGTCGCTGCGCGCCAAGGTGTGGCCGCTCATCGAAGCCGGCCGCATCAAGCCCATCGTGTACCGCGTGCTCGACGCGGCGCAGGCCGCCGAAGCCCACGCGCTGATGGAGTCGGGCGAGCACGTGGGCAAGATCATCCTGTGCTGGTAACGATGGCGGACGCTCGACGCAGACTGGTGGTCGGCAACTGGAAGATGCACGGTCACCGCGCGGCCAACGAGCCGCTGCTGGCCGCCATCAGCCAGGCGCGGCCCTACGGTTGCGACGTGGCGGTGTGCACGCCGTTTCCCTACCTCGCCGAGGTGGCCGTTGCGTTCGCCGGTGGCGATCTGCGATGGGGTGCCCAAGATTGCTCGGCGCACGAGCAGGGTGCCTACACCGGGGAGGTTTCGGCGGCGATGCTGGCCGAGTTCGGCTGCCGCTACGTGATCGTGGGGCACTCGGAGCGGCGCCAGCTGTACGGCGAGAGCGACGCGGTGGCGGCTGCGAAATTCAAGGCGGCGCTCGCGCGGGGCATCACGCCGAT
>DATIFD010000195.1:0-12219 GCA_035455385.1 Burkholderiaceae bacterium | reverse complement strand
CCCAGCCGCAGGCCGTTGAGGTCGCGCCGCTCGCGCACCCACGCCATCGCCTGCAACAGGCGGTTGGCCAGCAGCGGGATGTCGAACACGTTGCCGGCGTCGTGGCTCTCGACCTCGCTCAGCAGGTCGAACAGCAGCGTGCCGAGTCGGCGCGCCTGCAGCACCTCGGCGACGAAGCGGTTGCGCGGGCTGTGGCGACTGCTGCCGCTGCCGTGCGCGAACAGCACCAGGGCGTGGGCCCCCTTCGGCACGATGAGATCCCCACCCAGCGCGTGGGGGCCGATCAGCACTTGCTGTTGAATCATGGCGACAACCAATGCGCCGCGAACTGCATCGGCGCCCGAGCATTGAACCGCGATGAACCGTCCCCTTGCTTGAGCCTGCGCAAATGCACGCACACGCAGCCGGGTGAAATGACGGTCGTCGTGCCACGGGAGAAGCCCATGTTCGAACGCAAGCTCACCGCAGGGGATCTGTGCACCCGCATCGTGTCGGTGGCCTACCCCGAGCTGTCGGTGGAAGAGGCGGCCCGCGTGATGCGCGAGCAGCAGGTGGGCGCGCTGGTGGTCGTGGAGGAGCGCAACCCCGCCGAGCGGCAGGTGGTGGGCATGCTGACCGATCGCGACATCGTCACCCAGGTGGTGGCGGCGCAGAAGAACCCACAGTCGCTGCGCGTGGCCGACGTGATGAGCCGCAAGGTGGCCACCGTGCGCGAGGACGACACCGTGCTCGAGCTGCTGGCGACGATGCAGCGCAAGGGCGTGCGCCGCATTCCGGTGGTGGGCGCGGATGATCGCCTGGTCGGCGTGGCCGCGATCGACGACGTGCTGCCGGTGATCGCCGACGCGATGGGCGCGCTCGCCGGTGCGGTGGGCGCGGCGCGCCGTCACGAGCAGACGACGCCGGGCACGCCGCTGCGCAAGCCCTGAGGGGCTGCGGCGCATCACCGCAGGGTCGGGTTCAGCCTTTCACGCACACCAGCGGCGTCATGCGCGCCACCTTGCGCGCCAGCCCGGCCACCTGCGCCGCGTCGACCACCGCGCCGACGTCCTTGTAGGCGAGCGGCGCTTCCTCGGCCACGCCGCGCGCCGATGGGCTGCGCACCAGGATGCCCTGCGCCGCGAGCTCGTCGATCACCGCGCGGCCTTGCCAGGTCTTCAGCGCCTGGTGGCGGCTCATCGCGCGGCCGGCGCCGTGGCATGCCGACGCGAACGCGAGCGATGCGGACTGCGTGGTGCCAGCCAGCACGTACGAGCCGGTGCCCATCGAGCCGCCGATCAGCACCGGCTGCCCCGCCGTGCGCAGCGCCGCGGGCAGATCCGGGTGGCCGGGGCCGAGCGCGCGCGTCGCGCCCTTGCGGTGCACGTACAGCTCGCGCGCGCGTCCGTCGACGCGGTGCGTCTCGAGCTTGCAGGTGTTGTGCGACACGTCGTACAGCAGGCGCAGATCGGCCGCCGGCAACAGCTCGGCGAACACTTCGCGCACCAGGTGCGTCAGGATCTGTCGGTTGGCCAACGCGCAGTTGATCGCCGCGCGCATCGCGCCGAGATACTCGCGCCCGAGGTCGGAGTGGATCGGCGCGCAGGCGAGCTCGCGGTCGGGCAGTTGCAGGCCGTGGCTCGGCGCCTCGGCGGCCATGCGCAGCAGGAACTCGCTGCCGATCTGGTGCCCCAGGCCGCGCGAGCCGCAGTGGATCATCACCACGATCTCGCCCGCGTGCAGCCCGAACGCGTCGGCGGCCGCCGCATCGAACACCTCGGCGACCTCCTGCACCTCCAGATAGTGGTTGCCGCTGCCGAGCGTGCCCATCTCGTCGCGCTGCCGCCGGCGCGCCTGCACCGAGACGAAGCCCGGCTTGGCGTGCAGCATCTGGCCGTGCTCTTCGATGCGCTCGAGGTCGGCATCGCGGCCCCAGCCCTGTGTCACCGCCCAGCGCGCACCGCCGGTCAGCATCGCGTCCATCGCGTCGGCGCCGAGCTTGATGCGGCCGGTGCTGCCGACGCCGGCGGGGATGTGCGCGAACAGCATGTCGGCCAGCCGCCGCTGCAGCGGCATCAGGTCGGCGCTGCGCAGGCCGGTGAGCAAGCAGCGCACGCCGCACGAGATGTCGAAACCCACGCCGCCGGCCGACACCACGCCGCCTGCGTCGGGGTCGAACGCGGCGACGCCGCCGATCGGGAAGCCGTAGCCCCAGTGCGCGTCGGGCATCGCGTGCGACGCGCCGACGATCCCCGGCAGCGTGGCGACGTTGCACGCCTGCACGCGGACCTTGTCGTCCATCGCGCGCACCAGGTCTTCGCTGGCGTAGATCAGGGCCGGCACGCGCATCGCTCCGCTGCGCGGGATCTCCCACAGCGCGGGGCCGCGGCAGACCAGGCCGGCGGTGTCCATGCCCAGCCTTCTACACGACTGCGCCCCGGGTCGCCAACCCGTGGCGACGCGTGCTCGACGCCGGCTCGCCAGCGGGCGAATCGATCATCGTGCTCTGCGGCTGGTCCAGGCAGGCCGAATAGCGCGGCATCGAGTCGGTGAAGACCATCGCCGGCGCGCCATCGACACCCAACGCATCGGCCGTGCGCGACGCCGGCAGCGTGTCGAGCCAGCGGTCGTCGATCCTCGATCCATCCGCGGAGGTCGATCGGTCGGCCCGCGCAGCGCGCGCCAGCCAGCGGCCGACCCACAGGCGCAGCGGCGACCACCGGTCTGACCGAACGGATTGACCACCTGGTGGCCCGACGCGCAGGCGCGGGAGGTGGGAAAGCTGCATCGACATGGAGGGCCTGGTTTCGAGCGACAGGGATGGGCCCGCGCATGTTCGCAGCCATTGATGACAGGGCGTTGACGCGGCTCAACCCGACGTGCAGGTGTGGCGGGAGCGCCCAGTGCAATTGTTGTCGCCGGCCGTTCACACACCGTTGCCCACTGTTGTGCCGCGTTGATGCCGTGTTTGCGCGGTTTGACTAGCCTTGCGTTCAGAGGGCAACGCCTCTGCCTTCACGGAGCAGGCGATGAGCGCACTGGAACCGCCGGACGACGCACACTACGAACTGCGCTTTCGCTCGCTGTTCAACCAAGGGCGCGGCTACGCATTCCCGTGCGACGCCGCGGGCCACGTGGACCTCGACACGCTGAGCCGGCCGGCACTGAACAACTACCTTTATGCGCGCGCCGTCGTCGGTCGCGAATTCCGCACGCCGGCGGTGGAACGCTCGATCCATTGATTCGCCAGCGGCCGGGCGCGATCGGTCGCAGAGATTCCGCGGCTACACGTCGACGATCGTCTGCGCCAGCCAGCCGCCGTCGTGCGCGGCCACGCGCAGCTCGGTGCAGGTGGCGCCCTTGACCTCCACCGCCGGCCTGTGGCGCGCCACCGAGGCGGTCTCGCCGAACGCGCGTGCCCGCAGGCGGTGGCCGTCGATTTGGACCTCGAAGCGGCCGAACAGCATGCGGCGCGTGGCCATCTCGGTGATCACCGCGTTGAGCCAGTGCGCGAACAGCAACTCGTCGTCGGGCGCCTCGCAACGGATCTCGACCGCGCGGCGACCGACCACGGTGCCCGGGTCGGTCACCACCGCGGTGAGCGCGAGCGCCGCCTGCTCGAAGGCGGCGGCCTTGGTGGCCGCGATGCCGCGCACGCCGATGTCGGCGCCGTGCTCGAAGTGTTCCCAATGGTCCTGCATGCGGCTTGGGTGGCGGGCAGCCCGCTATCGCGACCGTGCATGCATTGAAACCCGGACCATGACCATGGCCGGTGAGCCGGGTCAAAGCGCGGGCCGTGCTTGATGCGCCGGGGATTGATCGTCCGCAAGGAGGTCGCGTGGGTGGATGCCTAGAGTCTCGTCATTCGATGGCAGGCGGAGGTGGGTTCATGCGTGCGCACGTCGCGAGGATGTTCTCGGGGCTGGGTCTCGCCGCGGCTTGCGTGGCGGCACCTGCGCAGAACGCGCCCGCGCCGAGCCGCGGCCAGCTGCTGTACACGACGCACTGCGTCGCCTGCCACAACTCCCAGGTGCACTGGCGCGACCGCCGGCTTGCCACCGACTGGGACACGCTGAAGGCACAGGTGCAGCACTGGCAGGCACGCGTGCTGCTGACCTGGAGCGACGACGACATCGCCGAGGTGACGCGCTACCTCAACGACGCGATCTACCGCTTCCCGCAGACCAGCGACCGCAAGGGCTGAGTGGGCTCTCTGGCCACGTCCCCGTCGCGAGACACAACCATGCGCATCGGGCCCGATCGAGGCGAAAGCATCGGCTCCGGCCTGCTCGACGACCTGATCCGCGCCGGACTGATCCTGGCGCTGGCACTGCTCTGCTATCGCGTCTTTTCGCCGTTTCTGGTGCTGATGGTCTGGGCGCTTATCCTGGCCGTCACGCTCTACCCGCTGCACCAGGCGATCACACGCCGCATCGGCAACCGGCAGGGGCTCGCGGCCACGGTCATCGCGCTGCTGGGCATCGTGCTGATCGTCGCGCCGACCGCGGTGCTGATGAGCTCGGTGGGTGACTCGGTGCACCGGCTGATCAACGACGTGCAGAACGATACGCTGCAGATTTCGCAGCCGCGCGAAAGCGTGGCCGCCTGGCCGCTGGTCGGCAAGAAGATCTACTCGTTCTGGCAGCAGGCCTACGACGACCTGCCGGCGCTGGTGCAAAGCCAGCAACCCAAGATCGGCGAGCTCGCCAAGGACGCGCTGGCGATGGTGGCCAGCATCGGCGGCGCGATCCTGCAGTTCGTCGCCGCGTTCGTCATCGCGGCGATCCTGATGGTCTTCGGCGAGGCGGGCGGTCGTGGCAGCCGCGCCATCTTCACGCGCGTGGTCGGCGCCGATCGCGGTGACGCGTTCGCCGCGCTGTCGGTGGCCACGATCCGCGCCGTCGCGCAGGGTGTGGTCGGCGTGGCCTTCATCCAGGCGATCCTGGTCGGCATCTGCCTGCTGGTGGCAGGCATCCCATGGGCCGGTGTGCTGGCGGCCGTGGTGCTGGTGCTCGGTATCGCGCAGGTTCCGGCCGCGCTCGTCACGCTGCCGGTGATCGGCTGGATCTGGGCCGGCGGCGACTACGGCAACGTCGCGGCGGTCGCCTATTCGGTGCTGCTGTTCGTGGCCGGCATGGCCGACAACGTGCTCAAGCCGCTGATGCTCGGCCGCGGCGTCGACGCGCCGATGCCCGTGATCCTGCTCGGCGCGCTCGGCGGCATGGGCACTGCCGGCATCCTCGGCATGTTCGTCGGTGCGACCCTGCTCGCGTTGGGGTACCAGATCTTCGTCAGCTGGGTTGCGACCGGTGCAGACGAACCGCCAACGACAGGACGAGGTGACGCCGCAGGACAGTGACACGCCTCCTTGGCTCCCGACGCCTCGCGAACCCGCGGCGGCGCTGATGGGGGGCCGACGGGCTACAGCTCGATGCGGCCGACCGCCCAGTTGATGCCTTGGACCTCGGGCATCTCGCGGCCGTCGTCCTTGCCGAACTCGGCGTCCATCACCGCGTTGAGCTTGTCGTTCATCGACGCCACCAGCGCGTCGTTGGCGCCCTTGGCCGCGGCGAGGTTCTTCATCTCGGCAGGGTCGCTCTGCAGGTCGTACAGCTCGACGTCGTTCATCTGGTAGAGCTGGTCCACCGTGGTCGGGCGGTGCCGCTGCACCGGCGAGAAGTAGCGCGCGAACTTGTGGCGGCCGTCGAAGGTGGCGCGCACGCTGCCGCGCTTGAGCAGGTTGGGCTTGAAGCCGGCCTCCTGGATCGCCGTCTTCTGGTCCTTGCCGGCGACGGTGCCTTCGGCGATCACGCGCATCAGCTCCGAGTCGTTCTGCGCGACGCCGCTGAAGGTGAACAGGATCTGCTCGCGCACCGCATGCACGCCGCTGCTGCCGGCCTTGCCGATCGCGGGGCTCAGGTCCTTGCCCGGCAGGTCGCGGCCGGCGAACTCGCCGATGCGCGTGCGGTCCATGCCCGCCAGAGACAGCAGCGTCGGCGCCACGTCGATGTGGCTCGACAGCGCGCGGCAGCTCTGGCCGCCGCGCACGTCGGGGTGCATCACGTAGAACGGCAGGTGCAGGCTCTCCTCGTAGGCGAACGCGCCCTTGCCGCGCAGGCCGTGTGCGCCGCCCATCTCGCCGTGGTCGGAGGTGAACACCACCACCGTTCGGCCGGTGAGCTTGAGCGCATCGAGCTCGGCCAGCAGCGTGGCCACCTGCGCGTCGACCGCGCGGATGCAGTTGAGGTAGTAGTCGGTGAAGCGGTGCCAGCGCGCCTCCTCCAGCGGGATGTGGCCCAGCGTGTAGCCCCAGGCCTTGTCGTACTCGCCGTGCGCCTTGGGCCGACCGGGTTCGTCGAACGGCTGCCGCAGGCTCGCAGGCAGCGGCGCGTTCCACTGGTGGCGGTAGTCCGGGTGATCGGGCACGCGCTCGCTGTGCATCATCAGGTGCCCGGTGTCCTGCACGCGCTGGCCGGGCGCGTCGGTGTTCAAGTACATGATGTCGTGCGGGTTCACCAGGCTGACGAACAGCGACCACGGCTTGCCCTCGTCGCTGAGCGGCCGGCCCTTGTTGCGCAGCCACGAGACCGCGCTGCCGGCGATCATGTGGTCGAACTTGTAGCCGCCCAGCGCGTGCGCCAGCACGTCGCCCGGCCAGGCGTAGTCGGCAAATCCGTAGGCGTCCATCTCGGTGGTGAACAGCCGATCCGGGTCGGTGCTCTCGAACTCCTTGTTGAGGTGCCACTTGCCCTTGTAGGCGGTGTAGTAGCCGGCCTTGCGCAGCATGTGGCCGACCGTCGGCACGGAGGTCGACAACGCCTTCACCCACTGCGCGTCGGCGTTCTCGAACATGCGGTTGTCGGCAGTCTGCAGGCCGGTCATCAGCACCGCACGCGACGACGTGCACATTACCGCCGGGCAGTAGTGGTTGTGAAACGTGATGCCGCTGCGCTGCAGGCGCTCGTGTCCGGGCAGGCTGAAGCCGGCGGGCCAGCGGCGGAAGTAGCGCTCCTGGTCGGTGAACACGAACACGATGTTCGGCCGCGATGCGGTGCCCTTGGCTTGCACGGCTGGCGCCTGGGCCTGCGCCGGCGCGGCGGCGCCGAGCGCGCCCCCGGCCAGCAGCGCCGCGCCATGGGTCAGCACATCGCGGCGGGTCGGTGCGCCGCTGTCTTCGTGGTTCATGCTCGAATGCTCCTTGGCTCGTCGTCGGACCGCAGCGGCGCTCACCGGCCCTTGACCTTCCCGAAGTCGGCGGAAGGCGGCGCGATTGTAGGTGGGTCCTGCACCGCAGTGACCCGCATCGTCTCCAGCCCCGCGCCTGTGCGCCGCACTCTGCTGCGCTGCCGCAGCGATGCAGGACGGCCACAGCGTGTCGACGTCGTTGGAACGTTTGCGCCTGCGGAGCGGCGCGAATTGATCCTGCGCAAGCCGATCCGGCGCCGCGGGGCCATCGTTCGAACCGGATGCATCGCTGCGCGGTGTCGTCTGTCACGACGGCCCGGCGCCGTGCGCCGATCAGTTTCAACGCGATGGAGACGACGATGCGAAGCCCTGTGATGGCCCTTGCGGTGATGGCCTTGAGCGGTGCGGCCTACGCCGGCCACGGTGCGCCGGTGGTGGCGCCGGGTTCCGAAGGCGAGACCGGTGCCCCCAATGTCGGCGACGCGCGGGTCGAGGTCTACGGCCAGGCGATGATCGACGCGATCTACGACTTCAACAAGATGAACCCCGACTGGGCGGCCACGCTGCGGCCGTCGCAGATCCCGATCACCTGCCCCGGCGACGCAGGGTGCGGCGAGAACGGGAGCTTCCTGTTCAGCATCCGGCAGTCGAGCCTCGGCGTGCGCGCGTACATCCCCACCAGCATGGGCATGGTCAAGACCGACCTCGCGTTCGACCTGTTCGGCACCGACGGCGGCACCAACATCCACTGGCTGCGCGCGTGGGCCGAGATGGGCATGTACGGCGCCGGGCAGACCGACTCCAACTTCATGGACATCGGCATCTTCCCTAACACCATCGACTACTGGGGGCCGTCGGGGATGGTGTTCGTGCGCAACCCGCAGTTCCGCATCACGCCGTTGACCATCGGCGGCCAGACGCTCACGGTGTCGCTCGAGGCACCGAACTCGGCGATCGACACCGGCAAGGTGAGCGCGGTCGATCCGTCGCTGGGCGGCGCCATCCAGCCGAAGAACAAGTGGCCGGATCTGGTGGTGTCGTACCGCTACGGCGGTGACTGGGGCTACGTGCGCGGCGCCGGCATCCTGCGCTCGGTGGGCTACCACAACACCGCCAGCGCCGACGGCGAACCGTCGAAGCAGCTGACCGGCTACGGCATGAACGTCACCGGCACCGTCAAGGTGACGAAGCAGGACCAGTTCAACTGGGGCGTCGTGTTCGGCAAGGCGATCGCCAGCTACATGAACGACGGCGGCACCGACATCGCGCCCGACGCGTCGCTGAGCGGCCAGGGCGTCACGTCGTACGGCTACATGCTGTACTACAACCACTCGTGGACCGACAAGTGGACGTCGGCGATCGGCGCCAGCGAGCACAAGCAGAACACGACCGACGGCCAGTTCGACAGTGCGTTCCGCCGCGGCAGCTACGCATCGGTCAACCTGCTGTACCAGTTGAGCAAGAACGTGATGACCGGCGGCGAGTTCATCTGGGGCCGCAAATCCGACAAGGGCGGCGCCAGCGCCAACGATTCGCGACTGCAGTGGTCGACGCGCGTCTCGTTCTGACCGCTGCGTACAAAGCCACGACCGGAGCGGCCTATGCTGTTCAAGCAGAGTTTTCCGATCCTGATCGCGCACCGCGACGTGGCGGCGCAATCGGTGGCCGGCGTGCGGTTGCGCCAGATCCAGCAGGAGCTCGATCGTGGCGGCTGGAAGACGATCGTCGTCGACACCGGGGAAGACGCCGGCATCGTGGCGGGGGCCCATCGCGGGCTGGCGGCGATCGTGTTCGGCGCCGAAGGTGCGCGCGGCGACGCCGATGCGCTGAAGAAGACCGTCGCCCAACTGAAGGCGGTGCACGAGCGCGCCCCCGGGCTGCCGGTGATCGCGCTCGGCGAGAGCACCACGCTGCGCGCCGACCTCCCCGGCGCCACCGAGGCGCTGCGCAACGTCACCAGCATCCTCTACCTGTACGAGGACACGGTCGAGTTCCTGGCGCGCCAGATCATGCGTGCCGCCGACGACTACCTCGCCGAGCTGTTGCCGCCGTTCTTCAAGGCGCTGGTGCACCACGCGGAGCGCTCGGCGTACTCCTGGCACACCCCGGGTCATGCCGGCGGTGTCGGCTTCCTCAAGTCACCCGCCGGCCACGCGCTGCACGCCTTCTTCGGTGAGAACACGCTGCGCTCGGACCTGTCGATCTCGGTGCCCGAACTCGGCTCGCTGCTCGACCACACCGGGCCGGTCAAGGCGGCCGAGGCGTATGCGGCCAAGGTGTTCGGTGCCGACCACACGTACTTCGTCACCAACGGCACGTCGACCGCCAACAAGATCGTCTGGCATTCGATGGCCGGCCGCGACGACCTGGTGATCGTCGACCGCAACTGCCACAAGTCGCTGCTGCACATCCTGATCATGACCGGTGCCACGCCGATCTACTTTCAGCCTGCGCGCAACGACTACGGAATCATCGGGCCGATCGGGCTCGACCAGTTCTCGCCGGCGGCGATCAAAAAGAAGATCGCCGCCAGCCCGCTGGCGCGCGGCCACAAGGGCAACGTGCGCATCGCGGTGGTGACCAACTCCACCTACGACGGCCTTTGCTACAACGCCGAGAAGATCAAGGCCACCGTCGCCGACCAGGTCGATGCGCTGCACTTCGACGAAGCCTGGTACGCGTACGCGGCGTTCCACGAGTTCTATGCGGGGCGCCACGCGATGGGCGTGCCGCGCGGCCATCCGCGCGCCGACCACACGCTGGTGTTCGCGACGCAGTCGACGCACAAGCTGCTGGCGGCGTTCTCGCAGGCGTCGATGATCCACATCCAGGAGAGTGACAAGCGCAAGATCGACACCACGCGCTTCAACGACGCCTTCATGATGCACGGCTCGACGTCGCCGCACTACGGCATCATGGCGTCGCTCGACGTCAGCTCGGCGATGATGGAGGGCGCCTCCGGCCGCTCGATCGTGCAGGAGACGCACGACGAGGCGATGCACTTCCGGCGCGCGCTGCAGTCGATCGGCAAGGGCTTCAAGGCGTCGGACTGGTGGTTCCAGGTCTGGCAACCCACCAAGCTCGACCTCGACAAGCCGCCCAAGACCGCCGACTGGGTGCTCGACCCGAAGGCCGACTGGCACGGGTTCGGCAACTTGGCACCCGACTACATGATGCTCGACCCGATCAAGGTCACGTTGCTGACGCCGGGCCTCGGCAAGGGCGCCAAGCTGGGCAAGAGCGGCATCCCGGCCGCGGTGGTCACCAAGTACCTGTGGGAGCGCGGCCTGGTGGTCGAGAAGACCGGGCTCTACAGCTTCCTGATCCTGTTCTCGCTCGGCATCACGCGCGGCAAGTGGGCGACGATGGTCGACGCGCTGGTCGACTTCAAGACCGCCTACGACCGCAATGCGCCGTTGTCCAGGGCGCTGCCCAGCATTGCCGCGGCCGGCGCGGCGGCCTACGCCGGCTGGGGTGTGCGCGACCTGTGCGAGGCGGTGCACGCGTGCTACCGCGACAACGACACCGCGGTGGCGATGAACGCGATGTACACCGAGCTGCCGGCGCCGGCGATGAAGCCGGCCGATGCCTACGACGCGCTGGTGCACGGCGCCGTCGAGCCGGTGCCGATCGAGAAGCTCAAGGGCCGCGTCGCCGCGGTGATGGTGGTGCCGTATCCGCCCGGCATCCCGTTGATCATGCCGGGCGAGCGCTTCATGACGAACTCGATCATCGAGTACCTGAAGTTCGCGCGCGACACCGACGACCGCTTTCCCGGCTTCGAGGCCGACATCCACGGCCTGCGCTTCGAGCGCGACGCCAAGGGCCACAAGACCTGGCTCGTCGACTGCGTGATGGAGTGAGCGATGAACCGCTACTCGAGCTACGAGATCAAGCCGCCGGCGGTACCGATTCCGTTCGGCAAGCTGCTGAAGGTGGTGGCCATCGTCGACCCCGCCAATGCGCAGTGCAAGGAGTTGCTGGCGCAGATCGCGTCCGAGAACTACGAGGTCGAGGTCAGCGACGCGCTGGAGCGCGACGCGGCCGAGGACGCGTCGGTCGGCGCCTACATCGTGCTGACCGATGGCGAACACATCGAGCGCGCCAAGGCGCTGCTGCGCGCGGTGCGTGGCATCGGCTTTCGCACGCCGTTCTGGGCGCTGGCCGATTCGCACCGCATCACCGACCTGCCTGTGGTGGGCGGCCTCGGCGAGGTCGAGGGCTACATCTACCTCGGCCAGCAGTCGCCGACCTTCTACGCCAAGCAGGTGGTGGCCAGCGTCGTCAGGTACGGCATGAGTCTGCTGCCGCCGTTCTTCGGCGGGCTGATGGCCTACGACGGCAAGGCGACCATCGCATTCGATTGCCCGGGCCACCAGGGGGGGCAGTTCTATCGCAAGTCGCCGGCAGGGCAGCTGTTCTTCAAGCACTTCGGCGAGGCGATCTTCCGCAACGACCTGTGCAATGCCGACGTCGAACTCGGCGACCTGCTGATCCACGAGGGCGCTGCCGACGAGGCGCAGGCGCACGCGGCCCAGGTGTTCGGCGCCGACCGCACGTACTTCGTGCTCAACGGCACCAGCACGTCGAACAAGGTCGTCACCGGGGCGCTGCTCAAGCGCGGCGACCTGGTGCTGTTCGACCGCAACAACCACAAGTCGCTGCACCAGGGCGCGCTCGTTCAGGCCGGCGCGGTGCCGATCTTCCTGCCCACCGCGCGCAACCCGTTCGGCATGATCGGCGCGGTCGACTGGGAGGCGTGGGACGAGAAGTCCCTGCGCGAGCAGATCCGCCGCAACCCGCTGGTCACCGACAAGAAGCTGGCCGACTCACCAAGGCCGTTCCGCCTGGCGTGCATCCAGCTGTGCACCTACGACGGCACGGTCTACAACGTGCGCAAGGTGCTGGAGAAGGTCGGCCACCTGTGCGACTACGTGCTGTGGGACGAAGCCTGGATCGGCTACAACGCGTTCCACCCGCTGTTCGAAGGCCACAGCCCGATGCGGCTGAAGGACCTGAAGCCCGAGACCTGCGGCCTGTTCTCGACGCAGTCGG
>DATIFD010000194.1:0-3006 GCA_035455385.1 Burkholderiaceae bacterium | reverse complement strand
CATCTGATGACGCTGCCCGACGCGGTGATGGGCTGGCTGCGTGCGGCCGGCCCCTGGCGGCCTGCCACCGGCTGAGCTAAGGTCCGTCGCGTGGACGAGATCGTCAAGGCCGCGCTGAAGAAGTGGCCGCGCGTGCCGCATTGCTACGACTGGCTCGCGCTCGACGCACGCGGCCAGTGGTTCATGCGCGACGAACGCATCCAGCGCGCCGGACCGTTCCCGCGCGTCAAGGGCAGCATGATCCGGCACGACAAGCTGCTGGAGTTCATCCACCGCAACTACGAGCGCGACGCGCAGGGTTGCTGGTTCTTCCAGAACGGCCCTCAGCGCGTCTACGTCGAGCTCGAGGCGGCGCCGCTGGTGTGGCGGGTTCAATGGTGCGACGACTCGCTGCGCGTGCAGGCCCATACCGGTAAGGAGGCCCGGGTACGCGACGCCTGGCTCGACCAGCACGGACGGCTGTTCCTGCGCACCGACCTCGGCTTCGGCATCGTGCACAGCCAGGACATGCTCGACGCGGCGCGCGCGATCGAGCTCGGGCTTTGGTCGCCCCAAGAGACGGCGTTCGAGTCCATGCCCGCGCGCTTCGCTTACGTGCTGAAGCCCCAGCCCGCCGCGGCGCAGGAGCCCGCGCCGGGCTGAGGACCCGAGAAGGCTTCGTAAAGCGCGGAACCATCGGCCGCATGACATGGTCCACGCGAGCCCTCCCGGTTCATGAGGAGAGCCCCATGCCGACCCTGACTCAGGCTGCGGCTCACTGACGCCGCAGCGCGCCGGCAGGACGCCGTCGGCTCGACGTCGCGGCCGCACCTGCCGCACGGCATCGTGTGCATCGCGGCGACATCGCGCATGCGCCGCCGAACCGCTGAAGTTGGAGCTGATCATGGTCGAGACCCTCGAGCGACACACCCCCACCGGACGCGTCAATGGCCAAGCGCCGCCTCGGCGCGCGGCAATGCCGCCGTCCATCGAGCCGGCGAACTCCTCGCGCGCGCAGCGCGATGAAGTCACGCCGGTGGCGGCGAGTGCCGACACGCGGACAACCACCGCTGCGCGCGCGGGCCTGCGCGCCGACGAGGCCCGCTGGCTGCCATTGCTGGTGCCCGGCTTCGCACTGCTGTTGCTGGCCTGCACCGCGCTGATCTTCGGCATGGCGGCGGCAGGGGCCTGACGGCCCGCCCGCGGCTTCGTCGCAGCACGGCTGCGCGGCGGCGGCGCGCTGCCCAGACTGGCGGCGCCTTCTCCACACGAGGTGCCGCATGAACCCCGACGACGACGTCTCCAACGCGATCCGCCGCGACGTGCTGCGCGTGGCGGCCGTCGCCGCCATCGGCGCGTTCGCGGCCGCGTGGCTGACACTGGCAGCCCGCTCGATGTGCCCAACTGCGCCGCGACAACCTGTTCGTACGCCTGGCGTGGCAGCCTGATCACTGGCTGCTGTCGGCCGACGCGCTGGTCACGCCTGCCGATCGCGGGCGCATCGTCACGCTCGGCGTGCAATGGCAGGGTGACCGGTGGCGCTTGAACGCCGTGTTGCGCACCTACGGCGGCCCCGACAACGCCCTGCTGGCCCAGTTGCCGCAGCGCCGCATCGGCGTGCTCGCTGCGGCCTGGGCGTTCTGAGCGGCGCGCCGGAGGCTACTTCGCCGCGCTGGCTGCGGCAGCGGGCAGCTTCGGCTCGTCGAACTTGGCACCGCCCTTGTTGGCCATGTACACCACCGCGCGCGCGATCTCGAAGTCGCTGGCGTCGCCGCCGCCCTGGGGCGGCATGTTGCCCTTGCCCTTGAGCGCCGAATGCAGCAGCGCGTCGAAGCCGGTCTTGATGCGCGGCGCCCAGGCCGCTTCGTCGCCGAACTTGGGCGCGCCGACTGCGCCGCTGGTGTGGCAGGCGGTGCACTGGCCCTGGAACACCTGCTCGCCCGTCCGCATCGACTTGGCGTCGTTGACGTCCTTGTAGTCCGACACCCCCACCGGCTGGATGCGTCGCGCCACCGCCTCGGGGCTGAGGGCATCGCTGCCGGCGCCGGGCTTGCTCTCCCAGGCCACGAAGTTGATCAGCATGATGATGATCAACACCGGCAGCACGAAGGAGGCCACCAGCACCACGATCAGCTGTTTCGGCGTGCGGATCGGGCCTTCGTGTGAATCGGGGTCGGAGTGCGTGGTGGCGTCGCTCATGGGATCGGTGACTTTCGGACAGGAGCCTGGCCGTCTCGCCCGCCGCACTGCGGCATGGCCCCCCGGCAAAGCCGGGCGATTCTATCAGCGGCCCTCGGCGACCCCGGGCGCGCGAAAGGCCCGCTGATAGAATCGCGCGCTCCGCACTGATGCTGGCGGGTCCGCTCGCATCACGCTGCGCCCGTAGCTCAGTGGATAGAGTACTGGCCTCCGAAGCCAGGGGTCGCGCGTTCGATCCGCGCCGGGCGCGCCAGCGATGCCTCAGCTCTTGCCGCCTGCTGTTGTTTGGCGCGCGCACGCCCGCGCATCGCTCAACCAGTCTGCGACTCGGTGCGCGCCAAGCCCGGCCCGGGGTGGGCCGGGGCCGGCCTGTCAGCGTGACCGCTTGGCCGCTCGCGTCTTCTTGGCGGCGGTGGTCTTCTTGGCCGGGGTCTTCTTCGCCGCCGGCTTCGTGGCCTTCTCGGCACGACGCACCGCGTCGTCGAGCGCCTTCTGGGCCCTTGCGATCACCCTGTGCAGGCGGGCCTCGCCACGGGTCAGCGCGGACTCGACCTTCTGCTGCACCGCGCCGGTCCTGCTGCGGGCGGCCGCCTTGGCCTTCGCGAATTCGGCCGCCGCGACGGCGCGCACGTCGCCGATCTTGCCCTGCACGGCCTTGCGCAGGTGCCTGGCGGCTTGATTCAAGCTATTGAGCGCCTGAACCAGTTCGGGATTCTTGGTGTTGCGGGTGGGCATTCGTTTGGCCTTTCTCGAATGGGGAAATGCGTCATTCGCCACCGAGAAGCGGTGGCGCGTGGCGTTCTCGATCAATCTCAGTGCGTATCTATA
>DATIFD010000193.1:0-2526 GCA_035455385.1 Burkholderiaceae bacterium | reverse complement strand
CTTGACGATCTCGGCTCCGACCGCAAACACCGTGCCGGCCTCGCCGCCGACCCACGTGACGCGGCCGGCCACCGGCGACGGAACCTCGACCGTGGCCTTGTCGGTCATCACGTCGGCGAGCACCTGGTCCTCGGCCACCGTGTCGCCCGGCTTCACGTGCCACTCCACCAGCTCCACCTCGGCGATGCCCTCGCCGATGTCAGGCATCTTGATCGTGCGCTCGGGCATGATCAGCTCTCCATGACCCGCTTCAGGGCAGCACCAACGCGCGCCGGGCCGGGAAAGTAGTACCACTCCTGCGCATGCGGATACGGTGTGTCCCAGCCGGTCACGCGTTCGATCGGCGCCTCGAGGTGGTAGAAGCAGTGCTCCTGCACGAGCGACACGAGCTCGGCGCCGAAGCCGCAGGTGCGCGTGGCCTCGTGCACGACGACGCAGCGGCGCGTCTTCTTCACCGACGCGACGATCGTCTCCAGGTCGAGCGGCCACAGGCTGCGCAGGTCGATCACCTCGGCGTCGACGCCGGTTTCGATGGCCGCCGCCTCGCTGACGTAGACCATCGTGCCGTAGGCGAGCACCGTCGCGTCGCGGCCGGGGCGCACGATGCGCGCCGACTCCAGCGGCACCGTGTAGTGGCCGGCCGGCACCTCCGACAGCGCGTGCTGCGACCACGGCACCACCGGTCGCTCGTGGTGGCCGTCGAACGGGCCGTTGTACAGCCGCTTGGGCTCGAGAAAGATCACCGGGTCGTCGCACTCGATCGCGGCGATCAGCAGCCCCTTGGCGTCGTACGGGTTGCTCGGCATCACGGTGCGCAGCCCGCACACGTGGGTGAACAACGCCTCGGGGCTCTGGCTGTGCGTCTGCCCGCCGTAGATGCCGCCGCCGCACGGCATGCGGATCGTCAGCGGTGCGGTGAAGTCGCCGGCCGAGCGAAAGCGCAGCCGCGCCGCCGCCGAGACGATCTGGTCGGACGCCGGGTAGAAGTAATCGGCGAACTGGATCTCGACCACCGGCCGCAGCCCGTAGGCACCCATGCCGACCGCGGCGCCGACCAGGCCGCCTTCGCTGATCGGCGCGTCGAACACGCGCTGCGCGCCGTACTTGGCCTGCAGCCCTTCGGTGCAGCGGAACACGCCACCGAAGTAACCGACGTCCTCGCCGAAGATCACGACGTTGGGGTCGCGCTCGAGCATCACGTCCATCGCCGAGCGCAGCGCCTGGATCATCGTCATCCGTGTGGCGGCGGCTGGCGCCGCCGCCGGCGGCTCGGCCAGCGCGACCGCGTGGTTGTCATTGGCCATGGTGTTCGGCCTCCAGTTGCTCGAGCTGGCGCTTCAGGTGCGGCGGCATGTCCTTGTAGACGTCCTGGAACATCGATTCGATCGGCGGGATGTGCCCGTCGAGCAGCGTGCCATGGCTCTCGGCTTCCTTTTGCGCGGCGAGCACCTCGGCCTCGAGCTCTTTCTGCAGCGCCTCGTGCTGCGCGTCGCTCCAAGCCTTCAGCTGGACCAGGTGCTGCTTGAGCCGCGCTACGGGACAGCCGAGCGGAAAGCGCGTCCAGTCGTCGGCGGGCCGATAGCGCGACGGATCGTCCGACGTGCTGTGCGCGCCGGCGCGGTAGGTGACCCACTCGATCAGCGTTGGCCCCAGGTTGCTGCGCGCGCGCTCGGCCGCCCAGCGCGACGCCGCCAGCACCGCGAGGAAGTCGTTGCCGTCGACGCGCAGGCTGGCAATGCCGCAGCCGACGCCGCGCGCCGCGAAGGTGGTGGCCTCGCCGCCGGCGATCGCCTGGAAGGTCGAGATCGCGTACTGGTTGTTGACGACGTTGAGGATCACCGGTGCGCGGTACACGTGCGCGAAGGTGAGCGCGGTGTGGAAGTCGGCTTCGGCGGTGGCGCCGTCGCCGATCCATGCCGACGCGATCTTCGTGTCGCCCTTGATCGCCGAGGCCATCGCCCAGCCGACCGCCTGGATGAACTGGTTGGCCAGGTTGCCGGCGATCGAGAAGAAGCCGGCGCGCTTCATCGAGTACATCACGGGCAGCTGGCGCCCCTTCAGCGGATCGCGCTCGTTGGACATCAGCTGGCACATCATCTCGACCATCGAGACGTCGTCGCGCGCCAGCAGCAGCCCCTGCTGCCGGTAGGTGGGGAAGCACATGTCGCCGGGCTCGAGCGCGTGCGGCTGCGCGCAGGCGATCGCCTCCTCGCCGAGGCACTGCATGTAGAACGAGATCTTCTTCTGCCGCTGCGCGATCAGCATGCGGGCGTCGAAGATGCGCGTCTTCATCATCGCGCGCAGGCCGCGGATCAGCAGCTCCGCGTCGACCTTCGGCGCCCACGGGCCGACGGCGTGGCCGTCCTTGTCGAGCACGCGCACCAGGCTGTAGGCGAGGTCGCTGGTCTCGACCGGGGCGGTATCCACCGGCGGCCGGCGCACCGCGCCGGCGGGCGACACGTGCAGATACGTGAAGTCGGTGTGGCGGCCCGGACGCCCCGTGGGCTCCGGCACGTGCAGGCGCAG
>DATIFD010000192.1:0-14239 GCA_035455385.1 Burkholderiaceae bacterium | reverse complement strand
AGTCGCTGATCCGGCTGCGCGACGCCGGCCGCGCCCATGCCGAGCAATGGATCGCAAAGCACGGCGAGCAAATTGGGCGACGCGACAGCATCGATCTGCTGCGCGTGTTCGGAGACGATGGAGGCGCACCTTCGGTGGACTGAGTGCGGGCATGCACACCTTGTTGCACCCCCCGTTCCAGCTTAAGCGCACATGAAGATCAGCGCGAAGGATCGGTGCCACGCTGGACATTGCGTGACCAATTGTCAACCGATGACGCAAGGCACCGGTGCAGCGCGCCGCACAGCACGTATGTCCTTGTCGAGCGGCGTCAATGCACAGCTTCATCGGCGGGGCGACTAAGTCACGCCCTGGCCCCGTCGGGCGTGTCGTTCTTGTCGTTCTCGAGCACCCCTTAAGGCGTGCAACGCGATGCCGCGACCAGAACGCCCGCCCTCATGCGCTGACCGGCGGCGGGTACCTTTATTTACCCCCCGGCACGCGCCGGCGAAAGAATGGTTCTGATGCAAATGGACCTTTCACACAGCCATTAGGCCCATCAAAATGCCGCCCCTTGCCAAGGTAAAGTGCTTTTCGAACATTTTCGCAACGCACTCTCGCCAGACCTGAATCGGACAGGCTGATCCCACCGCATCTTCCGGGCAGCGGACCCGCTCATGAACACGCTCACCTTCGAAGACCCCAGCCCGCCCGGCGAGCCGCTGGACGAGACCGTCTACCCGCGCCGGCGCTCGCGTGCGCGGCGAGAGTCACCGACGGCTCCGATACCGATGCCGCCTGCGGCCAAGGAAGTGCAGGTGAGCCCGCCGCCGCTGGCGAAGACTGCAGCGACGCAGATACAAATCAAGAGCGACGAACTCGACGCCACCATCCCGCCGCGCAAGCGCAGCGCGAGCGATCCGGGCCGCGGCGACCTGGCGATCTACCTGCTTCTGCTGGGCCTGATCGCCGCCGCGTGGCAGATCAGCCAGTTCCACCTGTTCAAGCCCAGCGACGACACCGGTTACTGGCTCGGGGTGGCTGGCGCCTCGTGCATGCTGGCGCTATTCGTGTACCCGATGCGCAAGTACCTGCGCTTCATGCAGGGCTGGGGCAACGTCAAGGCCTGGTTCTGGTTTCATCTTTGTCTGGGCATCGGCGGGCCGTGGCTGATCCTGGTGCATTCGCAGTTCCGCATCGGCTCGCTCAACGCCGGCGTCGCGCTGTACAGCATGTGCATCGTGGTCGTCAGTGGCGTCATCGGTCGCTTCATCTACGTGCGCATTCACCGCGGCCTCAACGGCGAGCGCACGTCGCTGCGCGAGTTGCGCGAGCGCGCCGGCCTGGTCGAGGACAACGCGCGCTCGCGCCTGCGCTTCTGTCCGGCCGTGGAGCAGCGTCTGTTGGCCTTCGAGCAACACGAGCTGCGGGCCGACGCGAACTGGGCCACGCACCTGCGGCAGGTGACGCTGTTGCCACTGCTGCAATGGGTCACCTACCTGCGCTGCGTGTATGAGCTTCGCAAGCCGCTGCACCAGCTGGCGGCCAAGTACGACTGGAGCGCGGCCGATCTGCGGCGGCGCAAGCGCCGCGCGCGACGGCTGGTCGACCACTACCTCAACGCGGTGGTGCGAGTGGCGCAGTACTCCGCGTTCGAGCGGGTGTTCGCGCTCTGGCACCTGGCGCACCTGCCTTTCATCTACCTGCTGGTGATCAGTGCCGTGGTGCACGTGATCGCGGTGCACGCCTACTGACCTTGAGCGCCACGACGCAGCCACGGAGCCACTCGTGCCGACACGCGCTCCTCCGCTGCCTCCTGGTGCTGCTGGGGCCACTGGCACTCGTCGCGCCGCTGCGAGCGCAGACGATCGAATCGGTGCTGCGCCCGGGCGACCTGATCCAGAACCACGCGAAGTGGGAAGAGGACTGCTCGAAATGCCACGTGCGCTTCGAGCGGGCGGCGCAGGACCGGCTGTGCATGGACTGCCACAAGGAAGTGGGGCGCGACATGCGTGAGCGCACCGGATACCACGGCCAGCAGAAGACACAGCAGCCCTGCCGCGCCTGCCACACCGATCACAAGGGACGCGCAGCACGGATCGTCGTGCTCGACAAGCAGACCTTCGATCACGAGGAGACCGATTACCCGCTGCGCGGCAAGCACCGGCAGGCGCTGTGCGAGAAGTGCCACGAGGCGAGCAAGAAGTACTGGGACGCCCCTTCGCAGTGCGTCAGCTGCCATCGCAAGGACGACGTTCACAAGGGCTCGTTGGGAGCAAAGTGCGCCGATTGCCACACCGAGAACGACTGGAAGGAAAAGGCCAAGTTCGACCACGACAAGACGCGCTTTCCGCTGAAGGGCAAGCACGTCGACGCCCAATGCACCGACTGCCACAAGAAGGGTGTTGAGTACAAAGAGGCCCCGCGCGCCTGCATCGGTTGCCACAAGAAGGACGACGACGGGCCCAAGGGCCACAAGGGCCGCTACGGCGAGAAGTGCGAGAGCTGCCACGTCGAGAAGGCCTGGAAGCCCTTGGTCTTCAACCACGACACCGCCACCAGGTTCTCGCTGCGCGGCAAGCACCGCACAACCAAGTGCAACGACTGCCATACCGGCAACCTGTACAAGGACAAGACCGGCAGCAACTGCATCGACTGCCACAAGAAGGACGACGACGGGCCCAAGGGTCACAGGGGCAGCCTCGGCACCGACTGCGCGGCTTGCCACGTCGAGACCGGCTGGAAGGACAAGGGCAAGTTCGACCACGACCGCACGAGCTTTCCGCTGCTGGGCAAGCACAACGGCGTGAAGTGCGCCGACTGCCACAAGAGCACCAACTACAAGGACGTGCCCAAGGACTGCTACAGCTGCCACAAGTTGGACGACAAGCACGAAGGCAACCTCGGCACGCAGTGCAAGGATTGCCACGTCGAGAAGGACTGGAAGAGCACCACCCGGTTCGATCACGACCGCACGCGCTTCAAGCTGCGCAACGCGCACGCCGCGAAGAAGGTGCAGTGCCGGGACTGCCACGTCGACCTGAAGCACTATCGGAACACCCCGATGGACTGCTACAGCTGCCACAAAAAGGACGACAAGCACGACGGGCAGCAGGGCACTCGCTGCGCCACCTGCCACAACGACCGTGACTGGAAGCACGCGCTGTTCGACCACGGGCTGACGCGCTTCCCGCTGCTGGGCAAGCACGCGAAGGTCGAGTGCAAGGATTGCCACAAGAGCCCGCGCTTCAAGGACGCCAAGATCGCCTGCGTGTCGTGTCACCTGAAGGACGACAAGCACAAGAAGACGCTGGGTTCCCTGTGCGAGGACTGCCACAACCCGCGCGACTGGAAGGCCTGGGACTTCGACCACGACAAGCGGACCCAGTACCCGCTCGAGGGCAAGCACAAGGGCGTGGCATGCAGCGCCTGCCACACGCAGCCGATTGAAGGCAAGGTCAAAGCCTCCACGCGCTGCTATGCCTGCCACGCCAAGAACGACGTGCACGACGGCACCTACGGGCGCCAGTGCGAGCAGTGCCACGTGACGTCGTCGTTCAAGACGATTCGCTCGCGCTCGGCGCCGCGCCCGTCGAGCGCGCTCGATGTGCTGCCGCGCGACGGCACCGGCACGCAGCCCGGCGGCACCTGGCTGCTGCAAGGCACGGCGCTGCAGCGCCTGGCCGGAGGAGCCGGGTGATCGGCACGGCGCGCTCGGCTCGGGCGGCGTTCGCCGGCGCGTCGTGGCTGCGGCATGCCTGGGCGGCGTGCCTGGCTTTCTTCATGCTGGCCATCGCAGCACCGGTGGCGTTCGCCCAGACCGAGTTCGACCACCAGAGCACAGGATTCCCGCTCACCGGCGCGCACAGCGACGTGCGCTGCGAGACCTGCCACGTCAAGGCCATCTTCAAGGGCACGCCGCGCCGATGCGACCAGTGCCACGTGCAGAACAACCTGCGCAACGCCACCACGATCCCGTCGAATCACGTGCAGACGACGCTGAACTGCGACGTCTGCCACACCACGGCCACCTTCAGCGGCGCGCGGTTCGATCACGCGCTGGTGGCGGGACAGACCTGCGCGGCTTGCCACAACGGCTCGCAGGCCGTCGGCAAGCCGGCGAATCACCCGCTCACCAACGCGCCGTGCAGCGACTGCCACACGACGATCTCGTTCTCCACCGTCACGCGACCGGCCAACCACATTCCGACGCTGGCCTCGTCGCGCTGCGAGAGCTGCCACCTCAACATGGCTTCGGGCGGCTCGCTGGCCAACGCGCAGATGGATCACACCGGCTACACCACCTGCGCGCAGTGCCACGCGCCGGCGGTGGCCAACAGCTTCTACGGCGTGCAGATCAAGTCGTCGCTGACCGCGCCGCCGCACATCCCAGCGTCGGACAACTGCGAGCTGTGCCATACCAGTATCCCGACCATGCTGATCCCTACCACCGGGGCAGCCAGCGTCGGCGCGACCACGTTCGCCGGCGGGCGCATGAATCACGCGGGCATCACCAGCAACTGCGTAAGCTGCCACGGCTCCAGCGTGGTCGCCGGCACCTTCATCGGCGTGACGCCGAAGACCAAGGCCGGTCTGGCACCGCCGCACCTGCCGACGTCGGAAACCTGCGAGAACTGCCACCGAGCGGTCCCGGCCCAGCTGATTCCGACCGCCGGCGCGGCCTCCATCGGCGCAACTTCGTTCGCCAATGCGCAGATGAACCACGTGGGCATCACGAGCAACTGCGTCGACTGCCACGGCCCGACGGTGACCGGCAGCAGCTTCTACGGCGTGTCGCGCGTGGTCACGATGCCGCCGACGTCGGCGATGGGGCCGAACTCGCACATCCCCTCGAGCACCACCTGCGAGAGCTGCCACCTCGGCACGCTGGCCAACGTGTCGGGCACGATCACTGCCAACGCCACGCGCACCGCACCGGGCACGCTCTTCGCGACGCCGGCGCCGACCAGCGCGCAGATCCACGCCGGCGTCACCGGCGGCTGCAGCAACTGCCACGAGTCGAGCTACCTGTGGATGGGCATGAGCGCCTATCCGATCTCACCGGCGATGCTGACCACCGGCGCCAACTACACCGGGTTCCACACCCGGCCGCGCGCGGCGGCCGGCACGTTCAACGTCGCCGACCCGGCGCACCCGGCCAGTGGCGATTGCAGTCTTTGCCACAGCAACACCAACGCCTTCTCGGCGCTCGACAAGCCGGCCAATCACATCCCGTACGCGGCCGGCGCGCAGTGCACCTCGTGCCACACCAACCCCGACTTCTCGGTGATGCCGACGCTGGCCGCCATCCACGCCAATGCGCCGAGCACCACCGGCAATTGCGCCCAGTGCCATAGCGCCACGGCCGCCACGGCCTTCGCGATCCCGTCGATCGGGTTCAGGATCGTCGCGCCGCCGAGCAACCACGTCCCCACCAGCGCGCCGTGCGAAAGCTGCCACGTCGGCGCCGGTTCCAGCGTCGCCACGACGCCGGTGCCCAACGGCGCCACGTTCGCCAACTCGCGCATGAACCACGCGGGCATCACAAACAACTGCGTGGCCTGCCACACCGCGTCGGGATCGGGCACCACCTTCGCCGGCATCACCAGCATCGTGCGCATGCCGCCCATGTCGCCGCCGGGGCCCAGCTCGCACATCCCCTCGAGCACCACCTGCGAGAGCTGCCACCTGGCCAGCCTGCCGATGGGCCAGATCCCCGCCAACGCGACACTGTCGCCGCCCGGCACGGGCTTCGCCACACCGGCGCCGACCGCCGCCCAGATCCACTCCGGCATCACCGGCGGCTGCAGCAACTGCCACGAGGCCAACTACGTGTGGATGGGCATGAGCGCCTATCCGATCTCGCCTGCCGTACTCACCGCCGGTGCGCAGTACACCGGCTTCCAGACCCGCCCGCGTGCCGCCGCCGGCACCTTCAACGTCGCCGACGCCGCCCACCCCGCCACCGGCGACTGCTCGCAATGCCACAGCGGCTTCAACTACTTCACCGCACAGGCCACGCCGGCCAATCACATCCCCTATGCGAGCACGGCGCAGTGCGCCTCGTGCCACACCAACCCCGACTTCTCGGTGATGCCCACGCTGGCCAACATCCACGCCAACGCGCAGAGCACCACCAGCAACTGCGCGCAGTGCCACGGCGACTCGGCAGCGAGCTTCGCGATCCCGGCGGCCAACTTCTCGATCGTCGGCAAGCCCAGCACTCACATCCCGACCAACGCGCCGTGCGAGGCCTGCCACGTCGGCCAGGGCTCCAGCGTCGCCACGACGCCGGTCCCCAACGGGGCCACGTTCGCCAACTCGCGCATGAGCCACACGGGCATCACCAACAACTGCGAGAACTGCCACACACCGGCGAGCAGGACGACCGCGTTTGCCGGCATCACCAACATCGTGCGCATGCCGGCGACGTCGCCGGTCGGCGCCAGCTCGCACATTCCGTCGGGCACCGCCTGCGCTGGCTGCCACCTCGGCACGCTGGCCAACGTCAGCGGCCTGATCCCGGCCAACGCCACGCGCTCGGCCCCGGGCACGCTGTTCGCCACCCCCGCGCCCACCTCCGCGCAGATCCACTCCGGCATCAGCAGCGGTTGCAGCAACTGCCACGAGGCCAACTATGTCTGGATGGGCATGAGCACCTATCCGATCTCGCCGGCCGCGCTCACCGCCGGCGCGCAATACACCGGCTTCCACACCCGCCCGCGCGCCGCGGCCGGCACCTTCAACGTCGCCGACGCCGCCCACCCCGCCACCGGCGACTGCGCGCAGTGCCACAGCAACTTCAACTACTTCACGGCGCAGGACAAGCCTGCCAACCACATTCCCTATGCCACCACGGCGCAATGCGCCTCGTGCCACACCAACCCGGATTTCTCGGTGATGCCCACGCTGGCCAACATCCACGCCAACGCGCAGAGCACCACCAGCAACTGCGCGCAGTGCCACAGCGCCACCGCGGCGGCCGCGTTTGCGATCCCGGCGGCGAACTTCACGATCGTCGCGCCACCGAGCAACCACATCCCCACCAGCGCGGCGTGCGAGCTCTGCCACGTCGGCGCCGGCTCCAGCGTCACCAGCACGCCGGTGCCCGATGGCGCGAAGTTCTCCGGCTCGCGCATGAGCCACACGGGCATCACCAACAACTGCGTGGCCTGCCACACCGCGTCGGGCTCCAGCACCACGTTCGCCGGCATCACCAGCATCGTGCGCATGCCCCCCACCTCGCCGCCGGGGCCCACCTCGCACGTCCCATCGGGCACCGCCTGCGAGAGCTGCCACCTCGGCACATTGGCCAACGTCAGCGGCCTCATTCCGGCCAATGCCACGCGCTCGGCTCCCGGTACGCTGTTCGCCACTCCAGCGCCCACCTCCGCGCAGATCCACTCCGGCATCAGCAGCGGCTGCGGCAACTGCCACGAGGCCAACTACGTGTGGATGGGCATGAGCGCCTATCCGATCTCACCCGCCGTCCTCACCGCCGGCGCGCAATACACCGGCTTCCACACGCGCCCGCGCGCCGCCGCCGGCACCTTCAACGTCGCCGACGCCGCCCACCCCGCCACCGGCGACTGCGCGCAGTGCCACAGCGGCTTCAGCTACTTCAGCGCACAGGACAAGCCCGCCAACCACATCCCCTACGCGACCACGGCGCAGTGCACCTCGTGCCACACCAACCCCGACTTCTCGGTGATGCCCGCGTTGGCCAACATCCACGCCAACGCGCAGAGCACCACCAGCAACTGCGCGCAGTGCCACAGCACCACCGCAGCGGCCACTTTCGCCATTCCCGCGGCCAACTTCACGATCGTCGCGCCACCGAGCAACCACATCCCCACCAGCGCGCCGTGCGAGAGCTGCCACATCGGCGCCGGCTCCAGCATCACCAGCACCCCGGTGCCCAACGGCGCAAAGTTCTCCGGCTCGCGCATGAACCACGCGGGCATCACCAATAACTGCGTGGCCTGCCACACCGCGTCGGGCTCGGCCACCACCTTCGCCGGCATCACCAACATCGTGCGCATGCCGCCCACGTCGCCGCCGGGGCCCACATCGCACGTCCCGTCGGGCACGGCCTGCGAGAGCTGCCACCTCGGCACACTGGCCAACGTCAGCGGCCTGATCCCGGCCAATGCCACGCGGTCGGCCCCCGGCACGCTGTTCGCCACTCCAGCGCCCACCTCCGCCCAGATCCACTCCGGCATCACCAGCGGCTGCAACGCCTGCCACGACACCGGATACGTCTGGATGGGCATGAGCGCGTATCCGATCTCGCCGACGACCCTCATCGCCGGCGCGCAATACACGGGCTTCCATACGCGCCCGGTGGCTGCTGCCAGCACGTTCAGCGTTGCCGATGCGGCGCACCCGACGACGGGCGATTGCTCGCAGTGCCACAGCGGCTTCAGCTACTTCAGTGCGCAGGCCAAGCCGCCCGGACACATTCCGACCCAGGCCCCCTGCACCACCTGCCACGTGGTGCCCGGCGACTTCTCTATCGCAGGCCTGACGACCAACATGGCGACGATGCACACCGGGATCACGAGCGGTTGCATCGCGTGCCACACGGCAGGCGCGGGGGCCGGCCCGTTCGCCGGCTGCGCGACCCAGGCGGCGTGCTCGTCGCCACCGCCGCTGACCTATCAGCCCAAGACGATGCCGCTCGCAGCCGGCACCTCGCCGATGGCGCCATCGCCGCAGACCCACGTGCCTGCGGTGGGCATCGCGTGCGAGAAGTGCCACGTGACGACGACGTTTGCGACGTTCTCGGGCATGCAGATGAAGGGCAACACCACGGCGCACCAGGCGGTGTCGGCCTACACCTGCATCACGTGCCACGAGGGCACGCCGAAGTACACCTGGTACGGCGTCACCATCGTGACCCGACCGGTCGGCCACGAGGGACGCAAGGCGGGCCAGGATTGCGTGGGCTCGGGCTGCCACCGGGTGAGCTACAACCAGTTCGTCACCTCGGCGGTGCTGAGGCCGGTGTTGCGCGCCGCGAACATCGCGCCGCGGCTGCTGCCAGGCGGCGTGCAACTGCCCCACATCACGCAGCCGTCCGGCATCACGTTCGACCACCAGGGCGTGCTGCCCGGCCAGTGCAAGAGCTGCCACAACGGCGTCGCCGCGCGCGGCTTGTCGGCCAAGCACCTGCCGACGCAGCCGTCGTGCGACACCTGCCACCGCACCACCACGTGGCTGCCCGCGCAGTTCAGCCACCAGGGCATCGCGGCGGGCGGCTGCACCAGCTGCCACGACGGCGCGCGAGCTCCCGGCAAGTCCAGCGGCCACTTCATGACGGCCCGCTCTTGCGACACCTGCCACCGGGTGGCGACCTGGTTGCCGGCAGCCTATTCGCACGTGTCTCCGGCCTATCGGCCGACACCCGACAAGCCCTTCTGTGTCAGCTGCCACGTGACCAACGGCGAGATCATTCCGCGCGTGATGCACAGCAACCCGCGCCTGCGACCCGTCCCCGTGACTCCCTGAGCTCGATGCGCGCGAAGCCGAACCCGCGATCTTCACCAAGAACAACGACGCGCTCATGACCTCTCGCGGTCCGGAAGACTCGCTGTTGCCCCGGCGCTGGATGCCGCGCATCGTCGCGGTGGCGCTGCCCTTCGCGGCGCTGCAGGCGTCTGCGCAGACCCTCGAGGATCTGTCGTTCGTCACGCGCGGCGACGACGTGGTGGCCCGCCTGCGCTTCAGCGCGCAGGTGCGTTTCGTGGGTCAAGCGCCACTGACATCGACCCAGTTGCTGCGGGTCGACTTCCAGCTGCTGGCAAGCCCGGACTCGATCCGCGACCAGACGGTCCAGGAGACCCGCAGCGCCAAGGGCATTGGCAGCGCACCGGACATCATGCTGACCTACCAGCCGGTGAACCTGGCGGTGGTCAAGTCGATGACGCTGCAGTTCAGCAAGCCGGCCCTGGCTCGGGTGCGCCAGGGCGACGGGCGCACGATCGAGTTCGTATTCCCGGGCGCGGCGTCGCCGAAGCCCAGCGCGGCCCCGATCAGCGACCGCCACTGGGCCGTCACGCTGCAGACGGTGCCGATGAGTTCGCCCGAAATGATGCTGCCGGTACCGGCACAGTTTCAGGCCTACGACGTCTTCAGCTTCAATCTGCTGGTCAACGGCGTGCCGAGCGTCCAGATCAACCTGGGCTACTTCGAGACCGAGGAACAGGCCGAGCGCATCCGGGCCCAGGCCCTGGCCAGGTTTCCCAATGCCACCGTGCTCGATCTCAGCAAGCGCCGCGCCGATGTCCTGAAGGAGGCCTCGGAACGAAGCCAGGCCGCCGTTGCCGCTGCCACCGCGGCGGCAACGGCGTCCGCTCCTCCAGCCGTGCCACCCGCACCTGAGCCCGCACCTGCACCTGCACCTGAACCCGCGCCAGCACCTGCGCCTGCGGCACCGCCACCAGCACCAGCACCGGCGCCGGTACCTGCACCACCGGTGCCCCCGCCGCCGCCGGTGGCTGCGCCGGAGCCTTCGCCACCGCCCGCAGCCGCGCCCTCGCCGCCGCCAGTCGCGGCAGCGCCGCCCGCAGCGCCGTCGCCGCAGCCGGGTGTGGCCGCGACACCCGAACAGGCCGCACTTTTGTCCGAGGTCGATCGGCGCGCTGCCGAGCTGCTCGACCGCGCGCGCCAGGCGCTGCTCGAGAAGAACCCGCAGCAAGCGATCGATTTGCTGAACCAGCTGCTGCTGCTGCCGCCGAACCCCTCGTCGCAGGAGGCGCAGGAGTTGATCGGCTTGGCGTGGGAGCGCCTGGGCAACACGGCACGGGCGCAGACCGAGTACGAGTTGTACCTGCGGCTCTTTCCCGAGGGCGAAGGCGCCAAGCGGGTGCAGCAGCGGTTGGCGGCGCTGGGCACTGCCCCGCTGCCGACGGCACCGAAACAGGCCGAAGAAGCCAGACCGGCGGTCGCCGCCGCGCCCTCGCCAAAGAGCTTCCAGGGCAGCATCGCGCAGTACTACTACGGCGGTCAGGCGCGGAGCCAGTCGCTGGTCACGATCGTGGGCGGTGTCGAACAGCAGACGGTGACCACCACACCGCAGTCGGCCATCGTCACCAGCCTGGACCTCAACGGGCGCTATGCCACCGATGCGTCCGACACCCGCGCCGTGGTGCGGGGCACGGTGGCCAGCAACCTCACGGCCGAATCGCACACCTCGGGCCTGATCAACTCGGCGTACGTCGACTACCGACGCAGCCAATCCGGCCTCGGCCTGCGCGTCGGCCGGCAGTCGGCGATCAACGGTGGCCTGCTCGGCCTGTTCGACGGCGTGTCGATGGTGTACCCCGTGCGCCAGGGCGTCCGGGTCAGCCTGATGGGCGGCGTGCCGGCCAACACCCTGGTCGATGCCCCCTCGCAACGACTCGCCGGCGCGTTGGTGGAGGCCGACGGCCTGGTCGAGCGTTGGGGCGGCAGCGCCTACCTGGTGGACCAGTCCGTCGAGGGGTTCACCAACCGGCGCGCGCTGGGCACCGAGATCCGCTACACGGCCGACACGTTCTCGGCCTACTCGCTGATCGACTACGACATCTACTTCAAGACGATGAACGCGTTCACGCTGCAGGGATCGGTCCAGGCCCCCGGCCAGACGACGGTCACCGTGCTGGTGGATAACCGCAAGGCGCCGTTGCTGCAGCTGACCAACGCGCTGATCACGACCGGACAGACCTCGTTGAAGGACTACCTGGCATCGGGCCACACGCTCGACGAGGCCCGCAGTGCTGCACAGGCGATCACCGCCGATGCGCGCCAAGGACTGATAAGCGTGTCGAGGCCGCTGAGCGAGCGCTGGCAGGTGAGTGGCGATCTGCGCTTCAGCAAGATCGGTGCGCTGCCGGCGGTGGGAGACTTCGAGGCCACGCCGTCGACGGGGCTGCAGAGTGCCGCGACGCTGCAGTTCACCGGCACGAATCTCTACTCGCAGCGCGACATCAACACCTTCGGCATCAGCTACTTGCACTCGCCGACGATCAATGGCGGACAATTCAGCTACAACAACCTGACCTCGTGGCCCGACAGCAGGGTCGTGCTCGAGCCGTCGATCCGGCTTTACAGCCAGAACAGCACCGACGGGCTGAAGCTGTTCCGGGTCACGCCGGGGCTGCGCGTGTCGTACAGCGTCTCACCCAAGGCCAGCCTGATCGGCGAGTCGGTGCTCGAGCACTCGACGACCGACGGCCCGAGCGGCAACACCCAGACCAACGCAGTGTTCTTCTACCTTGGCTACCGCTATGACTTCAACTGAGCCGCGTCCGCTGCGACCGGCGAGGACGGTCCTGGCACGATGGCGCTGAGTGCGGCGCTGCCGGGCACCGGTTCTCGATGACAAGCGATGTTTCTCTATCTGACTTCCCTGTTCTTGCTGGCCCTCGCGCTGGGCCTGCTGGCCTGGATCGCTAGGCGCGCTGTGCGCGCGCGGCGGGTTCCGTCGATTGACGCCGAGGTCGCACGTATCAAGCGGGAACTCGCAGTGCTGAAGGTGCTTCATGCCGACGGCAAGGTCACCGACTACGAGCACCGTCGTCGTGCGCTGGCCGTGCGGCTGGTCGAACTGGGTCGGGCCAAAGGCTCCGGCAAGGCGACGAAGCCGACGTCCACGATGTTGGGGGCGACGGCCGCTGCCTGCGCGACGCTAGGCATCGGCGCCCTGGTGTGGCAGTTGCAGACACCGTCCGACGTGGCCGCCGAAGCACCGGGATCGACGGCGGTTCTTCCGCTGAGCGCCGATCGCCTCGAGCATGCGGCGGCCCAGGCGCGCCAGCGCGTGGCCGGCAACCCGCAGGACGCCGGCGCGTGGGCCATGTTGGCGCACTCGTACGACATGCTCGGCCGTCCCGCCGATGCCAGCGCGGCGTATGCAAGGCTGATCGAGTTGCGGCCCGGCGACGCGCAGGTGCTGGCCGACGCAGCAGACTCGATGGCGCTGGCCCGTGGCCGCAACTTCGACGGCGAGCCGATACGCCTGATCCGACGCGCCCTCGAACTCGACCCCGACAACCTGAAGGCGCTGTCGCTGGCCGGTGCCGAGGCCTTCGGCCGCAACGACGCCGCACAGGCCATCGCCCACTGGGAGCATGCCCGCACGCTGGTCCACGATGCCTCGCTGAGGCATCAACTCGACGGGCGCATCACCGAGGCCATAGCCATGAAGGAGCGCTCGGCGACCGCCGGCGCCGCATCGCCGCCCGCGCGCGTGGCCTCGGGCGCAGCGCCGTCGGTCAAAGGCCGCATCGTGCTGGCGGACCGCTTGAAGGCCAAGGTTTCGGCGAACGATGCGTTGTTCGTCTTCGCGCGGCCTGCAGACGGCTCGCGCATGCCGGTGGCGCTGATGCGGCGCCGAGCGGGCGAACTGCCGATCGAATTCGAACTCGACGACTCGATGGCGATGGTGCCCGAGGCACGGTTGTCGCAGCAAGGGCGCGTCGTGGTCGGCGCGCGCATTTCCAAGCGCGGTGATGCAACCCCCGCAGCGGGCGATCTGCAGGGCTTCAGCGTACCGGTGACCATCGGCTCGCAGGGGCTGCGCATCGAGATTTCGGAGGTTGTTCAGTGATCGTGGTGCATTCATCGGGAACCTTGCAGCGTGCCGCCGCGCGCTGCATGGCCTCGATCGCCGTCGCGGCCATCGGAACGCCGGCCCTGGCCGTGCTGGGCGGCGATGCGTCCAGCGTCGAAGCCGACCGGTTGCAGATGCGGGCCACACGCCAGGCCGCGCAAACTGCGGTGCTGCAAGGGTCCGTGCAGGAGATGCGACTGGCCGACGGATCGTCGATTCGCCAGTTCATCAACACGCGGGGCATCGTCTACGCGGTGGCCTGGCGCACCCGCACCAAGCCGGATTTCGCCCGGTTGCTCGGTCAGTACGCGAACACGTTCGACGCCGGTATCGCGTCCGCAGCTCACCCGCCCGGTCTGAAGCGCAGCGTCACTGTCGACCGGGGTGACCTGGTCGTCGTGTCCTCGGGGCGCCCGGGCGCTTTCGTGGGGCGTGCTTGGCTGAAGTCCGAATTGCCTGATGGGGTACGCGCCGATGCACTGCGTTAGCCTGCTTCGCCGCTCTGCGGCGATCGCCCTCGCGCTCGCGGCGTCGCTGCTGGGCGCCGGATGCGGCGGTGCCGCATCGTCGACCACCACCACCATCTGCCGCGACCCCAGCGTGTGCACGGTGCAGGAGGCCGCGGAGTCCATGCCCAGCGGCAGCAACACCACCGAGATCGTCGTC
>DATIFD010000191.1:0-19365 GCA_035455385.1 Burkholderiaceae bacterium | reverse complement strand
ATACGGCGGCCACGAACGCTCGCCCCTCGAGCGCTACGTGGTACTCGAGGAGATGCTCGCCGCCGGCGCACCAGTGGGCGCGCACTGGGTGGCCGACCGTCAGAGCGGCCCGCTGTTGATGCGCTTTTCGCCCGACGTGCTGGCACCGCGAATCGTGCCGAAGATCGTGCGCGGCGAGGCGTTCTTCTGCATTGGCATGAGCGAGCCCGACTCGGGCTCCGACCTCGCATCGATCCGCACGAAGGCCGCTCGCACCCGCGATGGCTGGCTGATCAACGGGCGCAAGGTCTGGACCTCGCGGGCACACCAGGCCGACTACATGATCGCGCTGGTACGCACCGGCGAGCGCGGCGAAGACCATCACGCCGGGCTGTCGCAGCTGCTGCTCGACATGAAGACGCCCGGCATCTCGGTGCGGCCGATCGTCAACCAGCTCAACGAGCACGACTTCAACGAGGTCACTTTAGACGACGTGCTGGTGCCGCACGATCACCTGATCGGCGCGGAAGGCGATGGCTGGAGGCAAGTGGGCGCCGAGCTCGCCTTCGAGCGCAGCGGCCCGGAGCGCTATCTCAGCAGCACGCAGCTGCTGCTGGAGATGCTCGACGCGGCCGACGCGAGCGACCCGCGCCACACGGTGGCGTTGGGCCGCGTGGTGGCGCAATACGCCACCATGCGGCAGATGTCCCTCGGCGTGGCCGGCATGCTGGCGCGCGGCGAGAACCCGATGCTCGCCGCGGCGATGGTGAAGGACCAGGGCGCGCTCATCGAACAGGCGATGCCCGACCTGGCGCACGATCTGTTCGGCGGCAGCGTGGCGCCCGACTCGCCGCTGGAGCACGCGATGCACTACACGACGCTCGCCGCGCCGTCGTTCTCGCTGCGCGGCGGCACGCGCGAGATCCTGCGCGGCATCATTGCGAAGGGACTCGACCTGCGATGACCGCCGGCCACGATTCGCTGATCGAGCACGCGGTGCAACGCCTGTTCGGCAGCGAGGTCGACAAGGGCGTGCGCGAGCGCGTCGAGTCCGGCGCGTTCGACGACCGCTTGTGGCAGCTCTGCGTCGACGCCGGTTTCACCCTGGCGCTGGCCGACGAGCGCGACGGCGGCACCAGCGAGACCTGGAGCGACGTGCTGCCCATCTTGCATGGCATCGGCTACTGGCAGGTGCCGCTGCCGCTGGCCGAGACCATGATCGCAGCGCTGCTCGTCTCAGCGGCCGGTCTGCAAGTGCCCGATGGACCGATCGCGCTGATCGAACAGGGCCTCGGCAACGACCTGCAGGTCGTCGGCGCCGACACGGCGCCCGCGCTCCATGGCACCGCGCCGCACGTGGCGTGGGCACGCCACGCTCGCACGGCCCTGGTGGCACTGGCCGACAGCCGGCTCGCGTTGGTGGACCTGCGCGGGCGAGGCGTCGCGTGCGGCGAAGGGCTCGACCTCGCCCGCATGCCGAGCGACCCGCTGCACTTCGACGCCGCCGCTTGCATGGCGCTGGCGCCCAGTCCGCTGCCCTTGCACCAGCCGGTGTGGACGCTCGGTGCGCTGACGCGCAGCGTGATGATGGTCGGTGCGCTGGAGTCAGCGCTCGAGCAGTCGGTGCGCTACGCGACCGAGCGCGTGCAATTCGGCAAGCCGATCGGCAGGAACCAGGCACTGCAGCAGCAGCTCGCGCTGATGGCAGGCGACGTGGCCGCGGCGCGCATGGCCGCGTTGACCGCTGCCGCCGACGCACCCGATGGCACGCGGCGCGACGCACCGGAGGCAGCCTTCAGCATTGCGGCGGCCAAGGTGCGCTGCGGCGACGCCGCAACCCGCGCCTGTGGCATCGCCCACCAGGTCCACGGCGCGATCGGCTTCACGCGCGAACACGCACTGCATTTCGCCACCCGCCGGCTGTGGGCTTGGCGCGAGCAGTTCGGCAACGAGGCGCACTGGGCCATGCGACTCGGCGCATCGGCGATCGCTGCCGGGGGCAAAGGTTTCTGGCCGTCGCTGACACAGCGATGTTTCGCTTCAAACTGATCGCTCCATGAGCAGCCCCGATTCCACCGATGTCGGCGTCGAGTTCGACGGCGCCGTGGCTCTCGTCGAGATGCGCCGGCCACCGCACAACTACTTCGACGTGGCGTTCGTCGCGGCACTGGGCGACGCGTTCGAGGCGCTCGAGGCCGACCGCCGCTGCCGTGCCGTGGTGCTGTGCGCCCAGGGCAGCGCTTTCTGTGCTGGCGCCAATTTCGCCAATCGCGACGCTACACCGCCGCAGCGCAGCCCGCGCGCCGTCAACCCGCTGTACGGCGAGGCGCTGCGGCTGTTCGCGTGCACCAAGCCTGTCGTCGCGGCGGTGCACGGCGCTGCGATCGGCGGTGGGCTCGGTTTGGCTTTGGTGGCCGACTTCCGCGTCACCTGCGCCGAGGCGCGCTTCTCGGCCAACTTCAACCGGCTGGGATTTCACCCGGGCTTCGGACTGTCAGTGACGTTGCCGCGGCTGGTCGGCCTGCAACAGGCCTCGCGGCTGTTCTACACGGGTCGCCGCATCGACGGCCACGAAGCGCATCGCATCGGCCTTGCCGACGAACTGGTCGCGCAGGGCGATGTGCGTCAGCGGGCGCTGGCGCTGGCGCACGAGATCGCGACGTCCGCACCGATCGCCGTGCAAGCCACCCGCGACACGTTGCGCGCCGGCTTCGTGGAACAGGTTCGCATCGCGGTCGCGCGCGAGAGTCAATTGCAGAACGCGCACTTCAATACCGTCGACTTTCAAGAAGGCGTGGCCGCGATGGCGGCTCGGCGCGAGCCGCAGTTCAAGGGCGAATGACGGTGCCACCTGCACGGCTCACGGCATGAACGGCGCAAGCGGCGAGGAGGCCCGGGCGTTGGATGCGCCCGAACTGCCGGCGCGCCCCGGCTCCGCCAGCCGCTGAGCCGGCACCGAACGCCTACGTGAGCGATTCCTGAACCCATTCGCAGCGTCTTGGAACAGCGGCATCGCTATCACGTGTACATCGTCGAGCTCGACGATCGGGTCTGGAACGAGGCTCGCTTTCGCCGGGCCAACCCCGGGTGCCGGCTCGGCAAGCCTTTTGTCTACGTCGGCATGACGGGGCTCGACCCCGACCTGCGCTTCGACAAGCACAAGGCAGGCATCCAGGCCAGCCGACTCGTCTTCGACTACGGCCTGCGGTTGCTGCCCGCGCTGTATGAGGTCTACAACCCGATGCCCTACGAGGCTGCCCGAGAGATGGAGGTCGAGCTGGCCATTGGCCTGCGCGAGGCCGGCTACGGCGTATGGCAGGCGTGACCCGGGCTCTGCCAGGCTCGCGCTACTTCTTCGCCGCGCCCCGTATCTCCTCGCCCGTCTTCTCGACTGCTTTGCCGGTGGTCTCGACCGCCTTGCCGACAGCCTCACCGGCTTGTTTGGCGCCTGCTTCCACCTTATGACCGGCGGTGGCGGCGGCCGCGCTGGCCGCGGCGAGGGCGGCGTCGACCGACTTGCCCGCTTCCTGCACGGCCTGATCGATCTTCTTGCCGGCCCGCTCGGCAGGGCCTTCCTGACGGCCGCAGGCAGCCAGCAACAGCGCCGCGAACAACACCCCGGGCAGATGGAACCTCTGTATCGATGTCATGACCTCGCTCCGATCGAATCGTCGACTCTCAGACGTCGATGTTCGCCGCCCGTAACGCGTTGCTCTCGATGAAATCACGCCTCGGCTCAACTTCATCACCCATCAGCATCGTGAATACGCGATCGGCTTCGATCGCGTCCTCGATCTGCACCCTCAACAGGCGCCGCACCGCCGGGTCCATCGTGGTCTCCCACAGCTGCTCGGGGTTCATCTCGCCGAGACCCTTGTAGCGCTGGCGCCCGACCTGGCTCTCGGCCTGCTGCATCAGCCAGGCCATCGCCGCGCGGAAGTCTCCCGCCTTCAGCTCCTTGCGGCGGTCTCCATCGCCGCGCACCACCACGGCGTCTGCGGTCAGCAGGCCCTTGAACGTGGCGCCCGCGCGCGCCAGTACTTCGTAGTCGGTGCCATGGACGAAGTCCTGCGTGATGATGCTCGACCTGACGTTGCCGTGCTGGCGCCGGCTGATTCGCAGCAGTTGCTTGTCGGTGCGCGCGTCGACATCGGAGGTCACCCGGGCATCGTGCAGCGCACCGGCCAGCCTTGCCGCGCTCGACTCAGCCGCGGCCGCGGTGTCGAGGTCGAGCACCAGGCCGTCGGCTATTGCCCGCAGCGCGGCCCCGTCCATCCAGTTGGCCAGCCGTTGGATGACGCCTTCGGCCAGCACATACTGGCGTGCGAGCTCTTCCAGCAGCGGCCCGACGATCGGCGGCTTGCCGCCGCCGGGTTCGATGCTCGCCTCCTGCAGCGCGACCTTGAGCATGTAGGCATCGAGCTCGAGGTCGTCCTTCAGGTACTGCTCGACCTTGCCCAGCTTGACCTTGTACAGCGGCGGCTGAGCGATGTAGACATGCCCGCGCTCGATCAACACCGGCATCTGCCGGTAGAAGAAGGTCAGCAACAGCGTGCGGATGTGGGCGCCATCGACGTCCGCGTCGGTCATGACGATGATGCGGTGGTAGCGCAGTTTGTCGGGGTTGAAGTCGTCGGTCCCGATGCCGGTGCCCAGCGCCGTGATCAGCGTGACGATGGCCTCGCTCGACAGCAGCTTCTCGTAGCGCGCCTTCTCCACGTTGAGGATCTTGCCGCGCAGCGGCAGGATCGCCTGGAACTTGCGGTCGCGCCCCTGCTTGGCCGACCCGCCGGCCGAATCGCCCTCGACCAGGTAGATCTCCGACAGCGCCGGATCCTTCTCCTGGCAATCGGCCAACTTGCCCGGCAGCCCCATGCCGTCGAGCACCCCCTTGCGGCGTGTCATCTCGCGCGCCTTGCGCGCGGCCTCGCGGGCGCGCGCCGCGTCGACGATCTTGCCGCAGACGGTCTTGGCGTCCAACGGGTGCTCCAGCAGCCAGTCGGCCAGCGCCTTGCTGACGACGTCCTCCACCGGACCGCGCACCTCGCTGGAGACCAGCTTGTCCTTGGTCTGGCTCGAGAACTTCGGCTCGGGCACCTTCACGCTGACGACGCAGGCCAGCCCTTCGCGCATGTCGTCGCCGCTGATCTCGACCTTGGCCTTCTTGGCCAGCTCGTTGTCGTCGATGTACTTGTTGATCACCCGCGTCATCGCGGCGCGCAGGCCGGTGAGGTGGGTGCCACCATCGCGCTGGGGAATGTTGTTCGTGAATGCGAGCACCGTCTCGTTGTAGCCATCGTTCCACTGCATGGCGACCTCGACTCCGATGGTCGTGCTCTGCTCGCTCAGCTTTTCGCCGGCGAAGTGAAAGATGTTCGGGTGCAGGACGTGCTTGCCGTGGTTGATGAACTCGACGAAGCCGCGCACGCCGCCAGCAAAGGCAAAGTTGTCCTCCTTGGCGTTGCGCTCGTCGACCAGCCGGATGCGAACGCCGTTGTTCAGGAACGAGAGCTCACGCAACCGCTTGGCCAGCACGTCGTAGTGGAAGTCGATGTTCGAGAAGATCTCGTCGTCCGGCAGGAAGTGCACCTCGGTGCCGCGGTTCTCGGTGTCGCCGATCACGCGCATCGGCGACACATCCACGCCGTCGCGCTGTTCGATCAGGCGATCCTGCGGCACGCCGCGCTTGAACTCCATGAGATGCACATGGCCGTCGCGGCGCACCGTGAGCCGCAGCATCTTCGACAACGCGTTGACGCACGAAACGCCCACGCCGTGCAGCCCGCCTGAGACCTTGTAGCTGTTTTGGTTGAACTTGCCGCCGGCATGCAGCTCGGTCAGCGCGATCTCGGCGGCGGAGCGCTTGGGATCGTGCTTGTCGTCCATCTTGATGCCGGTGGGAATGCCGCGGCCGTTGTCGATGACCGAGATGGAGTTGTCGGTGTGGATCGTCACGACGATGTCGTCGCAGAAGCCGGCCAGCGCTTCGTCGATCGAGTTGTCGACCACCTCGAACACCAGGTGATGCAGGCCGGTGCCGTCCGACGTGTCGCCGATGTACATGCCGGGACGCTTGCGCACGGCCTCCAGGCCTTCGAGGATCTGAATCGACGCTTCGCCATAGGTCTGGCTGGGGTCCTGGGGCAACGGGGTGGTTTCGTTCATTCGGTTCTCAGACGGGTCGCGCGAACACGGCCTCGCCGCGCCATGACCGTCCGCGTGACGGTTAGGCGTGCACGAGGAATCCGGGGCACGGTCAGATGCGCATCGGCATCACGACGTACTTGAAGCCGGCCTGGTCGGGCACGGTGATCAGCGCGCTCGAGTTGCTGTCCTGCAGTTCGAGCTTGACCATGTCCTGGGTCAGGTTGGCCAGCGCATCGATCAGATACGTGACGTTGAAGCCGATCTCGATCGCATCGCCGTTGTAGTCGACTTCCAGCTCTTCCTTGGCTTCTTCCTGCTCGGCGTTGCTGGCTGCGATGCGCAGAGTGCCTGGCTCGACGTTGACACGAACGCCCTTGAACTTCTCGCTCGTCATGATCGCGGCCCGCTGCAGGCTGGCCAGCAGCGGCGCACGACCCAGGACCAGCGAGTTCTTGTGGTTCTTCGGGATCACGCGGTTGTAGTCAGGGAACTTGCCCTCGACCAGCTTGGTCACGAACTCCATGCCGCTGAAGCCGAACTTCGCCTGGTTGCCCGCAAAGCGCAGCTCGATCGGGGTGTCTTCGTCGCGCAACAGTCGCTGCAGCTCGAGCACGGTCTTGCGCGGCAGAATCACTTCCTGCTTCGGAATCTCCGAGGCGAGCTGTGCCTGCGCCAGCCCGAGCCGGTGTCCGTCGGTGGCCACCAGCGTCAGGGTCTTGCCTTCGGCGACGAACAGGATCCCGTTCAGGTAGTAGCGGATGTCGTGCACCGCCATCGCGAAATGCACCTGGTTTATCAGGTGCTTCAGTGTCTGTTGCGGCACCGAGAATGACGGTCCATAGTCGGTCGCCTCATTGACCAACGGAAAGTCTTCCGCCGGCAGGGTCTGCAGCGTGAAGCGGCTCTTTCCCGCCTGCAGCGTCAGCTTGTTCTGGGCCGACGACAGCGTGATCACCTGATCGTCCGGCAGGCTGCGCAGGATGTCGATCAGTTTGCGCGCACCGACCGTGGTGGCGTAGTTGCCGGCATCGCCCCCGAGCTCGGCGTCGGTCCGAACCTGGATCTCGAGGTCGCTGGTGGTCAGCTCGATCGAAGGTCCGTTCTTGCGCAGCAGCACGTTGGCCAGGATCGGCAACGTATGACGCCGTTCGACGATGCCTGCCACGGCCTGCAACGCAGCCAGCAGCGCGCGCTGCGGAGCTTTCAGAACGATCATGTCTTCCTCTTAGAACGTGGTCGTTGTAGTAGGCGCGCTGGCCGACTGTGGAGAACGCTATTTTCGCCTGTCTTTGCGCCGATTTAGGCTGCCTTCAACCCTGTGGGACGGATTGGGGCGGTCGACTCGCCAGGGATGAACAACCCGTCCGATCATCGGTAGGCTGTGGATGAGTCATGGCTTGTCCGTCTTTTGTCCCCAGCGTTGTTCTTTGCAGGCACTGAGCGGCGTCGTCGGGCCCTGCCGCTTGGGGGTTTGCGGCACGGCAACGGGCCAGTCGGCGGCGGTCGAAGCGCGGGCGCCGCTGCAATGCCGCAACGGCCTTCAGCCTTTCAGGGTCTGCTCCAGCACGTGCAGCTGCTGGTTCAGCTCGGTGCTCTTGCCACGCTCGCCACCAACCTTGCGGACAGCGTGCAGCACCGTGGTGTGATCGCGGCCGCCAAAGAGTTCGCCGATCTCCGGCAAGCTCTTCTGGGTCAGTTCCTTGGCCAGATACATCGCGATCTGCCGAGGGCGCGCGATGGAGGCCGGCCGCTTCTTGCTGTACATATCGGCGACCTTGATCTTGTAGAAATCCGCGACCATCTTCTGGATGTTCTCCACCGAGATTTGGCGGTTCTGGATCGATAGCAAGTCTTTGAGCGCTTCACGGGCCAGATTGATGTTGATGTCCTTCTGGCTGAAGCGGCTATAGGCGAGCACCTTGCGCAGCGCGCCTTCGAGTTCGCGGACGTTGGCGCGCACGTTCTTGGCCACGAAGAATGCGACGTCCTCCGGCATCTCGGCACCTTCGGCGACGGCTTTCTTGATCAGGATGGCCACCCGCATTTCGAGCTCGGGCGGTTCGATCGCCACGGTTAGCCCGGCGTCGAACCGGCTGGTCAGCCGCTCGTCGATGTCGACCAGGCCTTTTGGGTAGGTGTCGCTGGTCATGATGATGTGGGCGCGCTTGGCCAGCAGAGCCTCGAAGGCGTTGAAGAACTCCTCCTGCGATCGTTCCTTTCCGGCGAAGAACTGAACGTCGTCGATCAACAGCAGGTCCAGCGAGTGGTATTTCGCTTTCAACTCGTCGAAGGTCTTGCGCTGGTAGTTCTTGACCACGTCGCTGATGAACTGCTCGGCATGCAGGTACTGCACGCGGGCATTGGGCTTGTCCTTTAGCAGCGCGTTTCCAACGGCGTGCACCAGGTGCGTCTTGCCAAGACCGACACCGCCGTAGACGAACAGGGGGTTGTACATGACGCCCGGTGCACCGGCCACATGGAGTGCCGCCGTGCGCGCCATCTGGTTGGCACGGCCAGCGACAAGCGTGTCGAACGTCAATGCGGGGTTCAGACGGTGCTGCGGCGGTGCGAAGAAACTGTGGGCCGATGTTTCGGGACCCACGGTCGGAGGTAGCGCGTTGTGCAGCCAATCCGCGGCCGGCGCCGCGCCATTCAGTGGACCAGGGCGATGCTGTGGCTGCGGGGCCGGCCGGCTGGTCGCCGGCGCCTCGCGCGGCGCGAGGCTCAATTCCAGCCGGATCGGCTTGCCCTCGAGTTCGCTGAGCAAACCCTCGATGCGCCCCGCATACTGCGAACGGATCCAATCCAACTTGAAGCGGTTGGGCACGCGCAGGAGCACCACCGTGCCCGCCGCACCGCCGTCGTTGACTTCAGCCGGTGGCAGCGGGCGGATCCAGGTGTTGAATTGTTGCTCGGGGAGTTCAGCCGCGAGGCGCTGACAACCACGCTGCCAGAGATCGACGCTCATTGTGGACAAGTTGTTTTCTGAGCGGCGCGATTGTAGGAGAGTCCCTCACGCCAGGCGCGGTTATCCACAGTTCGCGTTGGCTCGTCAAGGGCGCTGCGGACGCGCGAGTTGCCGTGCAAGTGTTTGACCGAAAAGGGGGTTTTTGCTCTAATACGCGGTTTCCCGGACTGCCTGCGAAAATTGCTGCGAAAGGGTGCCGTCGAGCGCGCGTATACAGCAAGGCGGGGCGCCGTTTTCATGGGCGCAGTTTCTTCTTCCAGGCTACACAATTGGTCACTCTTTTGAATCGTGATCGCGCGCATCCCAGTCTCCCGCGATCGACGGCTCGCCTCAAATGAAACGCACCTACCAACCCTCCAAGGTTCGCCGCGCCCGAACGCACGGCTTTCTTGTCCGTATGAAGACGCGAGGCGGCCGGGCCGTGCTCAACGCCAGGCGCGCCAAGGGGCGCAAGCGCCTGTCGTCGGTGTAAGTCGGCAGGCACTGCGCCGCTGCGCCGATGTTCGGCCGCTTGCAGCGACCGACCGATTTCGAAGCCGTGCTCGCGACATCCGCAAAGGCGCGAAGCGCTCACTTCGCGGTGTATTGCTTGCCATGGCCGCAGACGAAAGCCGTGGGCGGCGATATCTTGCTCAAAGCCCCACAGTTATCCACAGAACGTCCAAGCGATTTCCCACAGCTTGTGGATGAAAGCGCAGAAGAGGAGCCCGAAGCGTGGCGCCTGGGTTTGATCGTGCCGAAGCGGCTCGCAAGAAAAGCGACCACTCGCAACCTCCTGCGCCGCCAGATGCGCTGCGCTTTCGAACGCCATCGCCGCTGCCTGCCGCCGGGCACGTGGGTGCTGCGGTTGAGGACGCCGCTGGACACTCGGCGATTCAGATCGGCAGCCCCGATCGCGCTGCGCAGCGCGGCACGGTTGGAGCTCGAGGCCCTGTTAAGGCGAGCCGCGTCGTGACAGGCGCCATTGATGGCCGCGGGCCCGGGGCAGCGGCCAAGCGGGCCATGACGACCCTGCGCCGGTGGCCGCGCTGGGTGCTGATAGGGCTCGTGAAAACGTACCGGACGATGCTGAAGCCCTGGCTCGGCAATGCGTGCCGTTTCGAACCCACCTGCTCGGCCTATGCGCTGGAGGCACTGGGGCAACACGGTGCATTGGCAGGAACCGTCCTCGCCGGGGGGCGGCTGCTGCGCTGCCATCCTTGGTGCGAGGGTGGGCTCGATCCAGTGCCGCAGCAGCCGCCGCGGTTGTTTACCCGACTACTGACCAAGACAGGCCCATGACCGATATCCGCCGCACGCTGTTGTGGGTCGTGTTCGTGATGTCGCTCGTCCTGCTTTGGGACGCCTGGAACAAGCACACCGGCGCGCCGTCGATGTTTGGCGGCGCGCCGGCACGCCCGCACACGAGCGCGTCGGCACCGCACGTGCCGGGCGCGGATGGTGCAGGCGCCGTGCCGTCCACGGTGCCATCGGCCACGACGAGCGTGCCCACGACCGGCGCGGCGCCGACAGCCGTGGTTGCACCGAGCGCCGCCACGACGGCGACGGGCGTTGAGTTGGTCACCCTGACGACCGACCTGGTCAAGGCGACGATCGACAGCCGGGGCGGCGAGCTGATGCACCTCGAACTGCTGCAGCAGCATGACCAGTTCGACCGCAGTCGCAATGTGGTGTTGTTCGATCGCAGCGCCAGCCGCATCTACCTCGCCCGCACCGGGCTGGCGACGATCGACGGGGTTGCCTATCCCAACCACGAGACCCCGTATCGCGTGCTTCCGGGCCCGAGAGAGCTGCAGCCGGGCGGCGACACGGTCGAACTGAAGCTCGAGTCCCCGGTGATCAACGGCGTGCAGGTGCGCAAGACGTACACCTTCAAGCGAGGCGACTACCGCATCGCGGTCAGGCATGAGGTGATCAGCAGCGCGGACAAGCCGTTGTCCCCTCAGCTCTACCTGCAGCTGGTGCGCGACGGCAACCCACCACCGGGAGAGTCGAGCTTCTACTTCACGTTCACGGGTCCGGCGATGTACACCGACGCCAAGAAGTTCGAGAAGATCGACTTCAAGGACATCGAGAAGGGCAAGACGGACCATGATCGCAGCGCCAACGACGGCTGGATTGCGATGGTTCAGCACTACTTCGCCTCGGCCTGGCTGATCGGCGACGGGCCCCGCGACTACGTCACGGCCAAGCTGGGCGACAATCTCTACTCGGTCGCGATGATCGTGAAGCTCGGCGCGCTGGCGCCCGGGGCCACGCTCACTCAGCAAGCCACGCTCTACGCCGGCCCGCAGGAGGAGAAGAAGCTCGAGGCGATGGCGCCCGGTCTCGAATTGGTCAAAGACTACGGCCACTTCGCGATTCTGGCCAAGCCACTGTTCTGGCTACTCGATCAGCTGCACCGGGTGTTCGGCAACTGGGGCTGGTCGATCGTGGCGCTGGTCGTGCTGTTGAAGATCGCGTTCTACTGGCTCAACGCGAGCGCTTACCGTTCGATGGCCAAGATGAAGGCCATCAACCCGAAGGTGATGGAGATGCGCGAGCGGCTGAAGGAAAAGCCCCAGCAGATGCAGCAGGAGATGATGCGCATCTACCGCGAAGAAAAGGTCAATCCGCTCGGTGGCTGCTTGCCGATTGTGGTTCAGATCCCGTTCTTCATCGCGTTGTACTGGGTGTTGCTGTCGAGCGTCGAGATGCGCAATGCGCCGTGGATCGGCTGGATCCACGACCTGTCCACGAAGGACCCGTTCTACATCCTGCCGTTGCTGATGACCGGCTCGACGCTGTTCCAGACTTGGCTCAACCCGACGCCGCCGGACCCGGTGCAGGCCAAGATGATGTGGATCATGCCGCTGGTGTTCTCGGTGATGTTCTTCGTCTTCCCGGCCGGCCTCGTGCTGTACTGGCTGACGAACAACCTGCTGTCGATTGCTCAGCAGTGGTTCATCAACAAGCGACTCGGCGTCGCGCAAAGCCTGATCAAGAAGTAGGGTCGTCGCCACGGCGCGGCGTGCTCGTGGCGTATGCCCGTGATGCCTGCACGCCCACACACCGATGCCCCATTCGGGGGGTTTGACGTGTGCATCGTGCGGTTCATCATTGGCGCCAAGCAAGCGCAGAACTCAGTACCGGTCCATGCGGGGCCGACCCGGCGAAACCCGGCTCTGGAGCGCGCCTCGATCGCTTCTTACAAAGCGCTCGACGCTCCTCCCCGCGCCAATGCGAGAACGCGCCCGTCAAGTGACGGGCGCGTTCTTTTTTGGGCGCGGGGGAAGCCCGAGTGCAGCGACGGTGCGGTCCACAATCGCAACGATGCTGTCTCGGCTCGATGATCCGATCGTTGCGGTCGCCACCGCCCCAGGCCGGGGCGCCGTCGGCATCGTGCGAGTGTCCGGCCGAGGCTTGCAGCCGCTGATCCTGGCGTTGTGCGGCTGCTCGCTCGCCCCGCGCCGTGCGACGCTGCTGCCCTTTCTCGGCGACGACGGGCGGCCGATCGACGAAGGCCTGGCGCTGTACTTCCCGGCACCGCACTCCTACACCGGCGAAGACGTGCTCGAGTTGCATGCCCACGGAGGAGCGATCGTGTTGCAGTTGCTCGTCGCGCGCTGCCTGCGGGTGGCCGGCGAGTTGCCGGAGGGCGGCCGCCTGCATCGGTTGCGGCCGGCGACCCCAGGCGAATTCACGACACGGGCGTTCCTGAACGGCAAGCTCGACCTCGCCCAAGCCGAAGCGGTGGCGGACTTGATCGATGCCAGCACCGAAGCGGCGGCACGGTCAGCCGCGCGCTCCTTGGCGGGCGAATTTTCGCGCGAGGTGAATGCGCTGGCCGATACCTTGGTGGAGTTGCGCGCGCTGGTCGAAGCGACGCTCGACTTCCCCGACGAGGAGATCGACTTTCTCGAACGCGCCGACGCGCTGGGGCGTTTGGCGCGGATCGAGGGTGGCGTGCAATCCGTGCTTGCTGCCGCACAGCGCGGCGCGCTGCTGCGCGAAGGCATTCACGTCGTGCTGGCGGGTCAGCCCAACGTCGGCAAGAGCTCGCTGCTCAACGCGCTGGCCGGCGCCGAGTTGGCGATCGTGACGCCGACCCCGGGGACGACGCGCGACAAGGTTGCGCAGACGATCCAGATCCACGGTGTACCGGTGCACGTGGTGGATACCGCTGGGCTGCGCCCGCCCGATGACGCAGCAGATGAGGTCGAACGCATCGGCATCGAACGAAGCTGGGTGGAGATCGGCCGCGCGGATGCTGTGTTGGTCCTGCACGACTTGACCCGGCTGCAGACGCCCGAATATCGGCACGCGCAGGAAGCGATCGATGCGCAGCTGCGCGTGCTGACGCGCGCGCAGCGCCTGCAGGTGTTCAACAAGTGCGACCTCGTGCCGCAAGCGGTGCTCGGCGAGGGCGCGATCGCGCTGTCGGCGCTCACGGGCGAAGGCCTGGAAACCCTGCGGCAGGCGTTGCTCGAACTCGCCGGCTGGCGTTCGGCCCCGGAGGGGGGATTCATCGCGCGAACGCGCCACGTGCATGCCCTGCGCCGGGCAGCGGCGCATCTCGAACACGCGCGCGCCCATGCGCGACGTGGCGACGCCGCGCTGGAGCTGCTCGCGGAAGAGCTGCGGCTGGCGCATGAGAGCTTGTCCGAGATCACGGGCGCGTTCACGCCAGACGACTTGTTGGGCGAAATCTTCGGCCGCTTCTGCATTGGCAAGTGACTGGGGCGCAGCCCCGCGCTTCACTTACCGACGCGCAGCAGCTTCTCCTCCGCCAACGCGAGCGCGGCAGGCAGTCCCGACAGCACCAGCGTGTCGCCAGCGGCGAGCACATGCTGGTCGTCGGGCGCCAGCACGCGCCCCGAGGCCAAGCGGATCGAAGCCACCTGCACGCCGGTGGCATGCAGCGCCTGGCTCGACAGGGGCTTGCCCAGGCAGGAGGCCGCCATCGGCAGCGTCACGCTGACCAGGCGTGCCTGCTGCAGCTCGGCGGCGGTGTCGTCGTCGGCACCATGGAAGAAACCGCGCAGGAGGCCATAGCGCGCGTCGCGGGCGTCGCGGGTGATGCGGATCACCCGCTGCATCGGTACGCCCACCAACGCCAGGGCCTGGGCCGCCAGCATCAGTGAGCCCTCCAGTGCTTCGGGCACCACCTCGGTGGCGCCGGCGCCGCGCAAGGCCTCGAGATCGCTGTCGTCGATCGTGCGCACGATGACCGGAACGCGCGGCGCGTGCTCGTGCACGAGGCTCAGGATCTTCAGCGCTGAAGCGGTGTTGGGATAGCTGACCACGACTGCGCTTGCGCGCACCAGGCCGGCGGCCATGAGGCTGCGCAGCCGTGCGGCGTCACCGAATACCACGCTCTGGCCCGCTGCGGCCGCCTGCCGCACGCGGTCGGGGTCGAGGTCGAGCGCCATGTACGCGATGCCCTCGCGCTCCAGCAGGCGCGCCAGGTTTTGGCCGCTGCGGCCGTAGCCGCAAATGATCACGTGCGCCTCGGTGCGCATCGCCTTCTTGGCGATCGCTGTCAGCTGCACGGACTGCAGCATCCAGTCGCTGGCCGACAGGCGCATCACGATGTGGCTGCTCCAGACCACCAGCAGCGGGGTGAAGAGCATCGACAGCACCATCGCGGCCCACACCGGGTTCATCCAGCTGCCCACCAGGAGCTGGTTGCCGACGCCCAGCGCCAGCAGCACGAAGCCGAATTCGCCAGCCTGCGCCAGGTAAAGGCCGGTGCGGATCGCAACGCCCGGGGCGGCGCCGAAAGCGCGCGCCAGCAGTGCCACCAGCACCGCCTTGGCCAGCACCGGCAAGGTCGTGAGCAGCAGCACCAGCAGCCACTGGTCGATCACCGGGCGCCAGTCGAGGCGCATGCCGATGGTGATGAAGAAAAGCCCGAGCAGCACGTCGTGAAAAGGCCGGATGTCGGTCTCGACCTGATGCTTGTACTCGGTCTCGGCCACGAGCATGCCCGCGATGAAGGCGCCGAGCGCCAGCGACAGGCCCGCGGCTTCGGTGAGCCAGGCCAGGCCCAGCGTCACCAGCAGCAGGTTGAGGACGAACAGCTCCTCGCTCTTGAGGCGCGCCACCTGCGTCAGCCACCAGCGCATGACGCGTTGGCCGCCCACCAGCAGCAGCGACAGCAGCACGGCAGCCTTGGCCAGCGCCAGGGCCAATGCGCTGGCCAGGCTGGCGGCGCCGGAGCCGAGCGCCGGGATCAGCACCAGCAGCGGCACCACCGCCAGATCCTGGAACAACAGAACGCCCAGCACCCGGCGACCGTGCTCGGTGTCGAGCTCGAGTCGGTCGGCCATCAGCTTGACGACGATGGCGGTCGAGGACATGGCCATCGCGGCGCCCAACGCGATGGCCCCTTGCCAGTTCAGATCCCAGGCCCGGCCCAGCGCGGCAAATGTGACTGCCAGCAGCGCGTTGCCGATGACGGCGCCGAGGATCGTGAGACCCACTTGGGACAGCCCGAGCCCGAACACCAGCGAACGCATGCTGCGCAGCTTCGGCAAGTTGAATTCCAGGCCGATCACGAACATCAAGAAGACGACGCCGAACTCGGCCAGCGCGCGCGCTGCCGCCGGGTCGCCGGCCAATGCCAGCGCGTTCGGACCGATCAACACACCCACCGCCAGATAGCCGAGCATGGGCGGCAGCTTCAGCGAGCGGCAGGCGACCACGCCGGCGACCGCTGCGACGAGGTACAGCAAGACGACTTCGAGCGTGGTGGCCATCGAACGGCGCTGCCAACAGGGGTGCAGCCTAGAATGCCCGATCCTAAGCGAGCAGTCTCGGCACGTGACCCGCACCCCAGGCTTCGACACGCAGCGTATGCTCGCGCTGGCAACGCAGACATTCGAGATCGAGGCACGCGCGCTGAGCGCGCTGGCCACGCGACAGGGCGACGGCTTCGTCCGCGCGGTGCGCGCCATGCTCGAGTGCAAGGGCCGCGTGATCGTGATGGGCATGGGCAAGAGCGGCCATGTCGGACGCAAGATCGCGGCCACGCTGGCCTCTACCGGGACGCCAGCGTTCTTCGTGCACCCGGCCGAGGCCAGCCACGGCGACCTCGGCATGGTGCGACCCGGCGATGTCTTGCTGGCCATCTCCAACAGCGGCGAGAGCGAGGAACTGGCGACGCTGCTGCCGGCGCTGAAGCGCTTGAGCCTGACCATCGTCGCCATGACGGGCAGCGCCGAATCCACGCTGGCGCGCCATGCGGACATCGTGCTGTCGAGCCAGGTCGACCAGGAAGCGTGCCCGCTGAATCTGGCGCCGACCGCCAGCACGACTGCGCAGATGGCGCTCGGCGATGCGCTGGCGGTGGCGCTGCTCGATGCGCGAGGCTTTCGCGAGGAGGATTTCGCGCGCTCGCATCCGGGCGGCTCGTTGGGGCGCAAGTTGCTGATGCACGTCGCCGACCTGATGCGAAAAGGTACCGATGTGCCGCGCGTCGGACCGCAGGCGTCCTTCAGCGACGTGCTGCGTGAGATGACCGGCAAGGGGCTTGGCTTCACCGCCGTGGTCGACGACGGCGAGCAGGTGCTCGGCATCTTCACCGACGGCGATCTGCGCCGGCTGATCGAGCGTGGCGAAGACTTGCGAGGCTTGACCGCGCAGCAGGTGATGCACGCGAGTCCCAAGCGCATCCGGGCCGACGCGTTGGCCGTCGATGCGGCGGATTTGATGGAACAGCATCGCATCACCAGCGTGCTGGTGGTCGACGACCAGGCGCGCCTGGTCGGCGCGTTGAACTCCAACGACCTGATGCGCGCGAAGGTCATCTGATGGCGCCGGCGCTCGGTTTTGTGCCCGAACTGCTGCTGAAGGCGCAAGGCGTGCGCGCCGCGGTGTTCGACGTCGATGGCGTGCTCACCGACGGGCGCGTGTACATCGGCGAAGACGGTGAAGTCTTCAAGGCGTTCCATACTCTCGACGGGCACGGGCTGAAGTTGCTGTCGGCCGGCGGCATCACTCCGCTGGTGGTCAGCGGGCGTGACTCGCCGGCGCTGCGACGACGGCTGAGGGATCTCGGCGTCGACCACGCCGCCTTCGGCGCCGCCGACAAGCTGCACGCGGCCGAGCCACTGCTGCGGCAACTTCAGCTCGGCTGGCAAGACGTCGCGGTGATCGGCGACGACTGGCCCGACCTGCCGTTGCTGGAGCGCGCGCGCTTTGCCTGCACGGTGCCAGGGGCGCATGTCGAAGTGCGCGCGGTGGCGCATCACGTCACGTCGGCGCCGGGCGGTTACGGGGCTGCGCGCGAGTTCTGCGACCTGCTGCTGTGCGCCGCCGGCCGCTACGCCGAGCTGCTGCACAGCCAGCGGAGCAGTCTCGATCGCTGAGGGTTCGGGCGATGACGCACGCGGCTGCACCACCAGAGCTGCACCTGCCCGACCTGCCGGAGGTCGAGGTCTCGCTCGGGGCACCACCGCCAACGCGTCCGCCCGCGCGTGGCGTGCGCATGCGCGTGCGCGAGCTGATGGGTGCGTACTTGCCGTTGCTGTTGATGGCACTGCTCGCGCTGGGCACCTGGTGGCTGGTGAAGAACACCCCACGCCCGACCGGCGGTAGCGAAACCACACCGGTGCGGCACGATCCGGACTACGAGATGCGCGACTTCGCCATCACCCGGTTCGCCCCCGACGGCCGGCCGGCAGTGCGGATCGAGGGTGCTCGGCTCTGGCACTACCCGGACACCGACCGCATCGAGATCGAGTCGGCGCGGCTGCAGTCCAACGCGCCGGACGGGCGCGTGACGCGCGCGCACGCCGCCAGGGCGCTGACCAACGGCGACGGCAGCGAATGGCAGCTGAGCGGCGGCGCACGCGTGGTTGCGCAGATGCCTTCGGGGCCGCCCCTGGAGGTCGACGGCGAGTTTCTGCATGTGTTCGTCACCACCGAGCGCATCCGCTCGCACCTGCCGGTGGTGGTCCGCCAGGGCAGCGACGAGATTCGCGCCGGCGGCATCGAGGCCGACAACCTGGCGCAGCAGCTTCAACTGGCGCCGCCTGTCCGGGCCGTCCTTTCACCGCGCGCAGCACAACGGGGCGGCGGCCCGCGCGCGGCGCCATGAACGCGACCGGATCGCCCCTGGTGTTCATCACCGGCGCGTCGAGCGGCATCGGACAGGCGCTGGCGCGCCGCTTTCACGCCGCCGGCTGGCGGCTGGCGCTGGCGGCGCGTCGCCTCGACGAGTTGCGGCGGTTCGTCGCCGAGCAGTCGTACAGCGAGCAAGAGGCGCGGGCGTACGCGGCCGACGTCGCCGACCCGGCGTCGATCACTGCAGCGGGCCGGGCGTGCATCGAGCAGCAGGGCCTGCCCGACGCAGTCATCGCCAACGCCGGGATCAGTGTGGGGATGGACAGCGCGCTCTACGAGGACCTCGCCGTTCTGCGCGACACGTTGATGACCAATCTGTTCGGGGTCGCGGCCACTTTCCAGCCGTTCATCCAGCCGATGCGCGAGCGGCGCCATGGCACGCTGGTGGGCATTGCCAGCGTGGCCGGCATTCGCGGGCTGCCCGGGCACGGGGCGTCATGCGCCAGCAAGGCGGGGCTCATCGCGTACTGCGAGAGCCTGCGCGGCGAATGCCGACCCTTTGGCGTGCGCGTGGTGACGCTGGTGCCCGGCTACATCGACACGCCGCTGACGCGTGGCAACCCCTATCGGATGCCGTTCCTGATGCCGGTCGATGCATTTGCGGACGCGGCATTCAAGGCCATCCGCGCAGGGACGAGCTATCGTGTCATTCCCTGGCCTATGGCGGTGCTGGCCAAGGTGCTGCGCGTGCTGCCCAACAGAGCGTTCGATCGTCTGGTCGCCCGCCGCGGACGCAAGCCGCGTCGCACCTCGACCGCCGCGCGATGAGTCAGAAGACAATCGGGCGCCCGCAGGCGCCCGAGGTCTCACGCAGCAGTCGAGCGGGCCGATCAGTATCCCTGGCCGCCCCCGCCTCGCGGGCCACGACCGGTACCGTACGGGCTGCGACCGCCGCCGCCACCACCGCCACCGCCGTAACCACCGCCGCCGCCACCGTAAGAGCCGCGGCCGCCGCCACCACCGCCGCCCCCGCCATACGGGCCACGGCCGCCGCCGAAGCCGCCCGGGCGCTCCTCGCGCGGGCGTGCTTCGTTGACGACGATCGCACGACCTTCTAAAGGCTGGCCGTTCATTGCGTGGATGGCTGCTTGTGCCTCCGCCGCGCTGGACATCTCGACGAAGCCGAAGCCCTTGGAGCGCCCCGTCTCGCGGTCCATCATTAC
>DATIFD010000190.1:0-4486 GCA_035455385.1 Burkholderiaceae bacterium | reverse complement strand
GCCGCGCTCTGAAGCCGCCGCGTGTTCGGCCGCGCCCCTGGGCGACCGATCGCGTGCGCACGGCAACCGCGGGGGCCGCCAGCGGCCGGTGGACAATGCGTCGGGTCGTCCAGACGCGGTCGCACCCGCCATCACGCCACGAAGGAACCCGACGATGCTGCTGTCCGAACACCACCTGGCCGTGCAGGACGCCGTGCGCACCTTCGTGCGCGAGCGCATCGCGCCGCAGGCCGCGTCGTGGGACAAGACGCACCACTTTCCGCGCGACGAGCTGCGCGGCCTGGCCGCGCTGGGCTGCTACGGCGTCGTGGTGCCCGAGGAACTCGGCGGCGCCGGGCTCGACTACCTGGCGCTGGCGATCATCCTCGAGGAGATCTCCGCCGGCGACGGCGCCACCAGCACGATCGTCAGCGTCAACAACTGCCCGGTGTGCTCGATCCTGATGGCGTTCGGCAACGACGAGCAGAAGCAGCGCTTCCTCGTGCCGCTGGCGCGCGGCGAGATGCTCGGCGCGTTCTGCCTGACCGAGCCGCACGTTGGTTCCGAGGCCGGCGGCCTGAAGACCACGGCCGCGCGCGTGGGCGACCACTACGTGCTCAACGGCGTCAAGCAGTTCATCACCAGCGGCAAGAACGGTGACGTCGCGATCGTGATGGCGGTCACCGACAAGGCGGCCGGCAAGAAGGGCATCAGCGCCTTCGTCGTGCCGACCCGCACGCCGGGCTACCAGGTCGCGCGCGTCGAGGACAAGATGGGCCAGCACGCCAGCGACACTGCGCAGATCGTGTTCGACGACTGCCGCATCCCGGCGGCCAACCTGCTGGCCGACGAAGGCGTGGGGCTGAAGATCGCGCTGTCCGGGCTGGAGGGCGGCCGCATCGGTATCGCGTCGCAGGCGCTGGGCATGGCGCGCGCCGCATTCGACGCCGCGCTCGCCTACAGCAAGGAGCGGCGCGCGTTCGGCCGGCCGATCTTCGAGCACCAGGCGGTGCAGTTCAAGCTGGCCGAGATGGCGATGCAGATCGAGGCGGCGCGACAGCTGATCTGGCACGCTGCGACGCTGAAGGACGCCGGGCGCCAGTGCCTGAAGGAAGCGGCAATGGCCAAGCTCAATGCCAGCGAGATGGCCGAACGCGTCTGTTCGGCGGCGATCCAGGTGTTCGGCGGCTACGGCTACGTCAGCGACTTCTCCGTCGAGCGCATCTACCGCGACGTGCGCGTCTGCCAGATCTACGAGGGGACGAGCGAGGTGCAGAAGATCCTGATCGGGCGGGCGCTGACGTGAGCGCCCGGTCCATTCGGTAAACCTCTGGCCTAGACTTTCGACCATGGATCCCGCGCTGAAGCACCGGCTGTCGATCGCACTGCCGTTCGATGAATTTCGGGTCTGGGGTCAACAGGTCAGGCCCGCCATGGCGACTGGCGGCGTGGAAGGCGCCTGCCTCGATGTGCTCGAGTACGTCTGTACCGAACTCCTGAATAACGTGGTTGATCATTCCGCAGCGGTGGCGGCGACCGTATCCTTCGACTGGAATCCTTCGACCGTGGCGCTCGAGATCGAGGACGACGGGCGCGGCATTTTCGAGGTCGTCAGGGCGGCTCATGATCTGATCTCGCTTGACGACGCGGCCCTGCTGCTATTGAAGGGCAAAGTCACGAGCGATCCGCAGCGCCACACCGGGGAAGGCCTGTTCTTCTCGGCGCGAGCGTGCGAGTGGTTTTGCCTGCAGTCGGGCTCGATCGGCCTGTCGTTGCGTCCTCCTTCGGGCTGGCTGTTCGAGGCGCCCAACAAGACGGTGGGTGGCACGCGGGTGCGAGCACACGTCAGCCGCCGACAGGTGCCCGACATGAAGCGCCTGTTTGACGAGTTCTGCCCGCAACCCGAGATGCGCTTTACGCGTACGATGGTCCAGGTCGGCCTGCTGCGTCACGCGGACGGCGAACTGGTCTCGCGGTCGCAGGGGAAGCGTTTGACTCTGGGACTCGAAAGATTCTCCAGCGTGGTGTTCGACTTCGCGGGCGTCGAGCGCATGCAGCAGGGTTTCGCCGACGAGGTGTTCCGAGTCTGGCGCAGTGCCCATCCCGACATACAGATCGAGGTCGTCCACGCGGCCGAAGACGTGGTCCGCATGCTGAAGCATGTCGGCTTTCCGACTGGCCCGAGACAGTAGCTGCTATGGCTTCGCTCACCGTCGGATTCGTCGGCCTCGGCGTGATGGGCGTGCCGATGGCGCGGCATCTCGGCGAAGCGGGGCACCGGGTGCAGGGCTTCGACATCGCGGCCTCTGCGCGTGAGCGCCTGCGCGCTGCGCACGCGTCTGCCCGCGTCTGCGCCAGCGCGGTCGACGCCGCGCGCGGCGCGGACGTGGTATTCACGATGCTGCCCAACGGCCGCGTCGTGCGCGACGTGGTGCTGGGTGCGGTAGGCGTGGCCGAGGGTCTGCGCGCCGGCGCGCTGCTGGTGGACACGTCGTCGTCCGAGCCATGGCTCACGCGCGAGACCGCGGCGGCGGTGCATGCCCGCGGCGCCGCGATGATCGACGCGCCGGTGTCGGGCGCTCAATGGGGCGCCGAGGCGGCCGAGCTGGTGTTCATGGTCGGCGGCGCCGGCGCCGACGTGCAGCGCGCGCGGCCGCTGCTGGAGGTGATGGGCAAGCGCGTGTTCCACCTCGGCCCGCTGGGTGCCGGCCACACGATGAAATGCCTCAACAACCTCGTCACTGCGATGACGCTCACCGCCACTGCCGAGGCGCTGGCCGCGGGCACCAAGTGCGGCCTGGACCCGGCGACGATGACCGACGTGCTCGACGAGTCGACGGGCGGCTCGTGGATCACGCGCACGCACATCCGCCAGCGCGTGATCAGCCGCACGTTCGACGACCCGTTCAAGCTCGGGTTGATGCTCAAGGACATCGGCATCGCGCTGCGCGTCGCGCACGAGGCCGGCGTGCCGATGCCGCTGGCCGACGCCGGAGCGCCGCTGTGGGAGGCGGCTGACAAGGCCGGCGGCCCGGGCGCCAGCATCAGCGAGATGGTGCGCTGGATCGAGCAGCGCGCCGGTGTCGAGATCCGCAGCGCGCAGCCTTGAGGCTCAGCGCTTGGGCAGATACAGCGCGTCGCTGTAGGTGGCGAGCCATTGCGGCCGGAAGGCAACGAAGATCGACACCAGCATGCCGGTGACGATCGCCTCGCCCCACGCCGCCAGCCAGCGCGCCAGCAACTGGTCGCCGGCGGCCAGGCCCGCGGCGGCGCCGTGGCGCCAGAGGTCGAGCATGCCGGCACCCGCCGCGGCCAGCAGCGTGCCGAAGAAGCCGCGCGCGAAGATGTAGACGAACAGATGGTGCGGCAGCCAACGGCGCGCCGCGGCGCCGAGCGCCAGCGCCAGGCACGCCGGCACCATGCCGAGCCACGCGAGGCGCGCGGCCGATCCGTCGATGCCCATCGCGCCCAGCGCCACCAGCACCGCGGCCGCGCCGGTCAGCGCCAGCACTGCCAGCGGCCAGCCAGCCAGCAGCACCAGCAGGCTGGCGCCCGACCACGGCTGGATCATCGCCGAGGCGGCGTGACGGTCGGCGCTCCACAACAACGGCAAAACCGCCCAGACGGCCAGCCAGACCGCGGGCGGCCCGCCAGCGGGCAACGCGCGCCAGGGCCGCGACGCCAGCGCCCCGGCCAGCACGAACACGATCAAGAGCCACTCGAGCACCACGCGCCGATTGTGCGCATGGCCGGCGGGTCCCGCGCGGCCCCCGATGGACAGCCGCGCGCACGCGGCGTAGCGTGTGCGCGGTGATGGCCACCAAGGCACCGATCCAGTTCTACTTCGACTTCTCGTCGCCGTACTCGTACATCGCGTCGGAGTGGATCGAAGCGCTCGCGGCGCGCCATGGCCGCGCGGTGCAGTGGCACGCCATCCTGCTCGGCGTGACCTTCCAGGCGGCCGAGCTGCGCAGCCCGGTGCAATACCCGATCAAGCGCGAGTACATCTATCGCGACTTCGCGCGCTCGGCGCGCTTCGAAGGCGTGCCGTACACGCAGCCTCGGCCGTTCCCGATCCCGACGCAGAACGCCGCGCGCGTGTTCTGGTGGCTGGCCGACACGCAAGGCATGCCGGCCGCGTCGGCATGGGCCCGCGCCGGGCTGCGCGCGTACTTCGTGCGCGGCGTGCCGCTGAACGACGCGGGCGCGCTGAAGCAGCTGGCGGCACAGTCGGGGCTCGACGCCTCGGCGGCCGAGCAGGTGTGGAACGACCCCGTCTGGAAGGAGCGCCTGAAGCGCGCCAACGAGCAGGCGCTGGCCGCCGGCGTGTTCGGCGCGCCGTTCATCATCGTCGACGGCGAGCCGGTCTGGGGCACCGACCGCAAGGCGCAGATCGAGCGCTGGCTGGCACAGGGCCCGATCTGACGGGTGCCGGCCGCGGCCGGTGCATGATGCGGTGTCGTCTTGACGGAGCGAGCGATGAGAACCGTGAAATCGATGGTCGACG
>DATIFD010000189.1:0-6809 GCA_035455385.1 Burkholderiaceae bacterium | reverse complement strand
TCCCGTCCGGTGACGTGGAAAGGCTGGCCCGCGCCATGCTCGATGACTTTCGCGAACCGGCGCAGGCGCGCCAGCGCGGCGCGGCGGCACGCCAGGCCGCGCAACGCCGCTTCAGCCTCGACGGCATGGTCGCCGCTTATGGCGACCTCTACGAGCGGTTGTTGACCCAAGCTGCGCTGCGCTGTGCGCCGCAGCGTGCGTGACGGGATCGGCTATGTGCGGCATCGTCGGTATCTGGGATTCTCGGGGGCAGCGGACCATCGCGCGAGAGGTGCTGCTGCGCATGAACGAGTCGCAGCACCATCGCGGGCCCGACGAAACCGGCACGCACATCGCGCCGGGCATCGCGCTCGGCCACAAGCGGCTGTCGATCATCGACCTGGCCACCGGCCAGCAGCCGCTGTACAACGAAGACCGCTCGATCGTCATCGTCTACAACGGCGAGATCTACAACTACCGCGAGCTGATCCCTCAGCTGACCGCGCTCGGGCACACCTTCCGCACGCGCAGCGACACCGAGGTCATCGTGCACGCGTGGGAGCAATGGGGCGAGGAGTGCGTGCAACGCTTCCGCGGCATGTTCGCCTTTGCGCTGTGGGACGAGCGGCGGCAGGCGCTGTTCCTCGCGCGCGACCGCCTCGGCGTCAAGCCGCTGTTCTACGCCGCGCTGCCCGACGGCACGTGGCTGTTCGGCTCGGAGCTGAAGGCGCTGTTGGTGCACGGCGGTCTGAAGCGCGAAGTCGACCCGCGCTCGGTGGACGACTACTTCACCCTCGGCTACGTGCCGGAGCCGCGGACGATCTTCACGTCGGCTCACAAGCTGGCGCCGGGCCACACGCTGCTGCTGCGCCGCGGGCAGCCTGAACCTCCTCCGCGGCGCTACTGGGACGTGCACTTCAGCGGCGACAACGCGATCTCCGACCAGGACGCGCAGCACGAACTGGTGCGCCGCCTGCAGGAGAGCGTGCGCCTGCGCATGATCTCCGAAGTGCCGCTGGGCGCGTTCCTGTCCGGCGGTGTCGATTCCAGCGCGGTGGTCGCGATGATGGCCGGTGAGTCCGCCGAGCCGGTGAACACCTGCTCGATCTCGTTCGACGACCCCAAGTTCGACGAGACGCGCTTCGCGCAGCAGGTGGCCGAGCGCTACGCGACGCGGCACTTCGTCGATCGCGTCGAGACCGACGACTTCGACCTCATCGACACGTTGGCGTCGCTGTACGACGAGCCTTACGCCGACAGCTCGGCGATCCCGACCTACCGCGTCTGCCAGCTGGCGCGCAAGCATGTCACGGTGGCCCTGTCGGGCGACGGTGGCGACGAAAGCTTCGGCGGCTATCGCCGCTACCTGCTGCACCTGAACGAAGAGCGCTTCCGCGCGGCGATGCCGTTGTCGGTGCGGCAGCCGTTGTTCGGCGCGCTGGCGCGCATCTACCCCAAGGCCGACTGGGCGCCGCGCTTCGTGCGCGCGAAGTCCACCTTTCAGGCGCTTGCTCGCGATACCGTGAACGCGTACATGCACAGCGTGTCGATCTTCCGCGACGACATGCGCCCGCAGCTGTACTCAAGCGCCTTCAAGCGCCAGCTCGCCGGCTACCGCACTGCCGATCTGTTCAACGAGCACGCGGCGCGCGCACAGACCGACGACCCGCTGTCGCTGATCCAGTACCTCGACCTGCAGACCTACCTGGTGGGCGACATCAACACCAAGGTCGATCGCGCCAGCATGGCGCATGCGCTCGAAGTGCGCGAGCCGCTGATGGACCACCCGCTGGTCGAGTGGCTCGCCACCTTGCCGTCGCACCTCAAGGTGCGCAGCGGCGAGGGCAAGTGGCTGCTGAAGAAGTCGATGGAGCCCCATGTGCCGCACGACGTGATGTACCGGCCCAAGATGGGCTTTGCGGTGCCGCTGGTGCGCTGGTTCCGCGGGCCGCTGCGCGAGCGCGTGCGCAAGGCCCTGCTCGACGGCGAGCTGGGCCGTACCGGCTACTTCGAGAGGCGCTACCTCGAGCACCTCGTCGACGCTCACACGTCGGGCCGGCGCGACTACAGCGGCCCCCTTTGGTCGCTGATGATGTTCGAGGCGTTCCTGCGCAATAGCGCGGGTGTCGCGCAGACCCCGCCGGTCGAGACGGCGGCCGAGGCCGCGGTCTGCTGAAGGCGCGAGCGGACACTCACCACCATGTGCGGCATCCACGGCCTGTACCAGCTCGACGGGTCGCCTGCGCCCGTCGAGTGGCTCGCGCGCATGGGTGACGTCACCGTCCATCGCGGGCCGGACGACGCCGGCGTGCACGCCGACGGCCGCTGCGCGATCGGCATGCGGCGGCTGTCGATCATCGACCTGGCTGGCGGGCATCAGCCGCTCGCCAATCACGACCGCTCGCTGGTGGTGGTGTGCAACGGGGAGATCTACAACTATCGCGAGCTGCGCCGCGAGTTGCAGGGGCACGGGCACCGCTTCGGCACCGAGTCCGACAGCGAGGTGGTGCTGCACGGCTACGCGCAGTGGGGCGAGCGCTTCGTCGAGCGGCTGAACGGCATGTTCGGCTTCGCGATCTGGGACTCGCCTCGCCAGACGCTGCTGGTGGGCCGCGACCGGCTCGGCATCAAGCCGATCTATTGGGCCGAGAACGCCAGGCGTGTGTCGTTCGCCTCCGAAGCCAAGGCACTGCTCGAACTGCCCGGCTTCGAGCGAGAGGTCGACGCCGAGGCGTTGGCGGCGTACCTGGAGCTCGGTTACGTGCCCGCGCCGCTGTCGATCTTTCGCGGCATCCGCAAGCTGCCGATCGGCTCGATCCTGAAGGTGTCGCCGGGCGGCACGTCGGTTCACACCTACTGGCAGCCGTCGACTCGCGTCGATCCCGCAGTCAGCGCGACCGAGTGGACGCACCGCGTGCGCGATCGACTGGAGCAGTCGGTGCGCATGCAGATGGTCAGCGACGTGCCGATCGGCGCCTTCCTGTCGGGCGGCATCGACTCGAGCGCGGTGCTCGCGTTCATGGCGCGCCACAGCTCCAGCCCGGTGAAGACGTATTCGATCGGCTTCGACGGCGGCGCGGCCGAGCGCTTCTACAACGAGCTCGACCACGCGCGGCAGGTCGCCACCCTGTTCAACACCGACCACCACGAGATCCTCGTCAAGCCCGACGTCGTGCGGCTGCTGCCCAAGCTGCTGTGGCACATGGACGAACCGATCGCCGACAGCGCGTTCGTCACCACCTTCCTGGTGGCGGAGTTCGCGCGCCGCGACGTCAAGGTGATCCTGTCGGGCGTCGGCGGCGACGAGCTGTTCGGCGGCTACCGGCGCTACCTCGGCGAGCACTACATGCGCTATGTCGACTGGCTGCCGCAGCCGGCCAAGCGCACCGCGGCACGGCTCGCAGGCTGGCTGCCGAGCGACCGGCACTCCAAGTGGATGAATTATTCGCGCCTGGCCAAGAGCTTTCTCGGCTCGGCGGCCTCGCCGTTCACCGATCGCTACCGCGCCTACGTGGGCGTCTTCTCCGCGGCCGAAGCGAGCGCCCTGATGCGCCGTGCGCCGCAGCGGCGCATGGACGCCATCGCGGACAGCTTCGATCGCCTCGGCGGCGACGACGCGCTGGCGCGCATGTTCGCCGTCGACGCCAGCACCCAGTTGCCCGACGACCTGCTGCTGCTGACCGACAAGATGACGATGGCGTCGTCGCTCGAATGTCGGGTGCCGCTGCTCGACCACGAGCTGGTCGAGCTGGCGGCGCAGATTCCGGCATCGGTCAAGGTGGCCGGTGGCGAGCTGAAGGCCCTGATGAAGAAGGCGCTGGCCGACGTGCTGCCGCGCGAGGTGTTGTACCGGCCCAAGCGCGGCTTCGGCGCCCCGATGGGTGCCTGGCTCAAGGGCGCGCTTTCGGAGATGCTGGGCAGCGCGCTGTCACCGCAAAGCCTGGAGCGGCGCGGGCTTCTCAACGCGCAGCCGGTCGCTCGGCTGATCGAAGACCACCAGGCCAACCGGGTCGACGGCACCGACAAGCTGCTGGCGCTGCTGAACTTCGAAGTGTGGTGCCGTGTGTACCTCGATGGTCGTGCGTCGAGCGACGTGGCCGATGAGCTCGAGGAGGCGGTGGCGTGAGCGCCGCACGGCCGCTCCGAAGGCGCTCGCTCCCCCCAGGGGGGAGGGCCCGCAGGGGCAAGGGGGCCGCATGAGGATCCTGTTCGTGTGCCATCGCTTCCCGTACCCACCCAAGCGTGGCGGCACGATCCGGCCGTTCAACATGATCAAGCACCTGCACCAGTCGGGACACGAGGTGGTGGTCTGTTCGTTGACGCGCTCGCCCGAGCTGACGCGCGAGGCGCAGGGCATCGCGCCGTACTGCAGCGAGTTCCACATCGGTGAGGTCGACAACCCGGTGCAGGTGCTGCGCATGATCGCGACGCTGCCCACGCCGTGGACTGCGTCGTCGTCGTTCTTCCACTCGTCGAAGCTCGACCGCACGATTCGCCGCCTGCTGCGCGAGCAGCAGTTCGATCTGATCGTCGTGCATTGCTCGTCGGTGGCGCACTACGTGGCGCACGTGCGCGGCATTCCCAAGATCCTCGACTTCGGCGACATGGATTCGCAGAAGTGGCTCGAGTACGTGCAGTACAAGCCTTTCCCGGTGTCGCTGGGCTACTGGTGGGAGGGGCAGCGCGTGCTGGCCGACGAGAAGCGGCTCGCGCGGCGCTTCGACCTGTGTACCGCGACCACCCGCGCCGAGCATGCGACGCTCGTCGGCTACAACACCGGCACGCCGACCGAATGGTTCCCCAACGGGGTGGACAGCAGCTTCTTCGCGCCGTCGTCCGAACCCTACGACCCCGATCTGATCGCGTTCGTCGGGCGCATGGACTATTTCCCGAACCAGCAGTGCATGCTCGACTTTTGCACACACGTGCTGCCGCTGATCAAGGCCAGGCGGCCGACCGTCAAGCTGGCGATCGTGGGGGCCGATCCGTCGCCGGCGATCCGCCGGCTCGCCGAGATCGAGGGTGTCACGGTGACCGGCTCGGTGCCCGACGTGCGTCCTCACGTGACGCGTGCCGCGCTGACGGTGGCGCCGCTGCGCATCGCGCGCGGCACCCAGAACAAGATCCTCGAGGCGATGGCGATGGGCGTGCCGGTCGTCTGCAGCCGCCTGGCGGCCGATGGCGTCGACGCCGAACCGGCGCGGCATCTGCTGACCGCCGACACGCCGTACGAACTGTGCGACGCGATCGTCGGCGTCCTGGCCGACCCCTCATTGCGGGGCCGCCTCGCCGACGCCGGACGCGCCCGGGTGCTTTCCAATCACGCCTGGCCCAATTCGATGAAGCGCCTCGACGCGGTCATCGACCAATGCCTGGCCGGCTTCGCACGCCATCGACAACTGGAAGTCCAATCGTCATGAGAATCAGCATCTTTGGTCTGGGTTACGTGGGCGCCGTCTCGCTGGCCTGTCTGGCACGGGAAGGCCACCACGTCACCGGGGTCGACGTCGATGCGGCGAAGCTGCGCATGATCTCGGAGGGCAAGACACCGGTCGTCGAAGAAGGCATGGTCGAGCTGATGGCCAAGGTGGCCGCCAGCGGCTACGTCCAGGTCACGACTGACGCGGCGATGGCCCTGCGTGACACCGAACTGTCGTTGATCTGCGTCGGCACGCCGTCCGCGCCCAATGGCAGCCAGGACCAGGGCGCGATCCTGCGCCTGTGCGAGCAACTGGGTGAGGCGCTGCGCCACGCCGAGCATGAGCACGTCTTCGTGTTCCGTTCGACGCTGGTGCCGGGAACGGTCGAGGACGTGCTGAGCCCGATTCTCGAGAAGGCGTCGGGCAAGAAGGAGGGGCGCGACTTCCACGTCTGCTTCCAGCCCGAGTTCCTGCGCGAAGGGTCGTCGATCCGCGACTACGACCATCCCCCGTTCACGATCGTCGGCGCCAATGGCGAGGCACCGGTGGCGGCGCTGCGCCGCCTGTTCGGGCACCTGCCGTGCGACTTCCACGTCACCTCGGTGCGCGCAGCCGAGATGGTCAAGTACTGCTGCAACAACTTCCACGCGCTGAAGATCACCTTCGCCAACGAAACCGCCCGGTTGTGCGATGCGCTGGGGGTCGATCCGTTCCAGGTGATGGACCTCGTGTGCCGCGACACCCAGCTCAACATCTCGCGCGCCTACCTGAAGCCGGGCTTCGCGTTCGGCGGTTCATGCCTGCCCAAGGACCTGCGCGCCACGATGTATTTGGCGAAGCAGCACGACGTCGACCTGCCGATGCACGGGTCGATCCTGCCGTCCAACCGTGCGCACACCGACGTGGCGCTGGCCAAGATCCTCGAGACGGGCAAGCGGCGCGTCGGCATGATCGGCCTGGCCTTCAAGACCGGCACCGACGATCTGCGCGAGAGCCCGCTGGTGCTGCTGGCGGAGCAATTGATCGGCAAGGGATTGACGCTGCGCGTCTACGACCCTGAGGTGCACCTGTCGAGCCTGCTCGGTGGCAACCGACGCTACATAGAAGAACACTTGCCGCACATCGGCGCCCTGGTGCGCAGCGACCTGGAGGGCGTCATCGCCGACGTCGATGTGCTCGTCGTTGGTCTGAACGACAAGCGCACCGTCGAAGGTCTGTCGCGATTGGCCCGTGCCGATCAAGTGGTGATTGACTTGGCCAATATCGGAGGCCGCAACGGGCTAAAGGCCGACTATGTGGGCCTCACCTGGCGCTGAACAGGCGCATCACCGAAGAAGGGGCGTGTGAGCGAGGCAGCGATGTCCGAGCCGCGTCGAGTCCTCACGTTCACATCGCTGTTCCCTAGCAGCG
>DATIFD010000188.1:0-24505 GCA_035455385.1 Burkholderiaceae bacterium | reverse complement strand
GGCGGCGGCGCGCCGGGCAAGGGCGGCGCCCCCGGCAAGGGTGACAAGGGCAAGAAGGACAAGGGCGGCGCCGACGTCGCGCCGGCCGAGGGCTACAAGCGCACCGCGCCCCCGCGCCTCAAGACCTTCTACCAGAAGGAGGTCGTGCCGCGCCTGATGCAGGAGTTCAAGTACACGAACCCCATGCAGGTGCCGCGCCTGCAGAAGATCACGCTGAACATGGGCGTCAGCGAGGCGGTGGCCGACAAGAAGGTGATGGAGCACGCCGTGGGCGACCTCACCAAGATCTCCGGCCAGAAGCCGGTGGTGACCAAGAGCCGCAAGGCGATCGCCGCCTTCAAGATCCGCGAGGACGTGCCGATCGGCGCGATGGTCACGTTGCGGGGCATCCGCATGTATGAGTTCCTCGACCGCTTCGTGACGATCGCGCTGCCGCGCGTGCGCGACTTCCGCGGCATCTCGGGGCGCTCGTTCGACGGCCGCGGCAACTACAACGTCGGCGTCAAGGAACAGATCATCTTCCCCGAGATCGAGTACGACAAGATCGACGCGATCCGCGGGCTCAACATCAGCATCACGACCAGCGCAAAGAACGATGACGAGTGCAGGGCCCTGCTCGGTGCCTTCCGCTTCCCGTTCAAGAACTAAGGGGTTGCTCCAGTGTCGAAAACGTCTCTCAAGCAGCGCGAAGGCAAGCGCGAGAAGCTGGTCGCCAAATTCGCCAAGAAGTTCGCCGAGTTGAAGGCCGTCGCCAACGACGCCAAGAGGTCCGACGAAGAGCGCTACGCCGCGCGCCTGGCGCTGCAGCAGCTGCCGCGCAACGCCAACCCGACCCGGCTGCGCAATCGCTGCGGCATCACCGGCCGACCGCGCGGCACGTTCCGCAAGTTCGGCCTCGGGCGCAGCAAGATCCGCGAGCTCGCGTTCAAGGGTGACATCCCCGGCGTCGTCAAGGCCAGCTGGTAAGAGCGGGCTGCAGGAGATCACATATGAGCATGAGTGACCCGATCGCCGACATGCTGACGCGCATCCGCAATGCGCAGGGCGTCGAGAAGACCGTGGTGTCGATGCCGTCGTCCAAGCTGAAGGTGGCGATCGCGCAGGTGCTGAAGGACGAGGGCTACATCGACGGCTTCGCGGTCAAGAACGACACCGGCAAGAACGAGCTCGAGATCGCGTTGAAGTACTACGCCGGCCGTCCGGTGATCGAGCGCATCGAGCGCGTAAGCCGCCCCGGCCTGCGCGTCTACAAGGGCCGCGACGCGATCCCGCAGGTGATGAATGGCCTCGGCGTGGCCATCGTCACCACGCCCAAGGGCGTGATGACCGACCGCAAGGCCCGTGCATCGGGCATCGGCGGCGAAGTGCTGGTCTACGTGGCCTGACAGGAGAGAGCGTATGTCCCGCGTAGCAAAGATGCCGATCGACGTGCCCAAGGGCGTCGACGTGCAGCTCACCGCCGACAAGATCACCGTCAAGGGCACCAACGGCACGCTGTCGCGCGCGCTGTCGAGCCATGTGCGCGTCAAGCACGATGCCGGCAAGGTGAGCTTCGAGCCGGCCGATGCCAGCGTGCAGGCCAACGCGATGAGCGGCACGATGCGCGCGCTCGTCAACAACATGGTCAATGGCGTCGCCAAGGGCTTCGAGAAGAAGCTGACGCTGGTTGGCGTGGGTTTCCGCGCGCAGGCGCAGGGCCAGAAGCTGAATCTTCAGGTCGGCTACTCGCACCCGGTCGTGAAGGACATGCCCGCGGGCGTCAAGTGCGAAACGCCGACGCAGACCGAAATCGTCATCAAGGGCGCCGACCGCCAGGTGGTGGGCCAGGTGGCGGCCGAGGTGCGCGCGATCCGCCCGCCGGAGCCATACAAGGGCAAGGGCATCCGCTACGCCGACGAGCGGATTTCCCTCAAGGAAACCAAGAAGAAGTAGGGAGCGGCCGCAACCATGCTGAACAAGAGAGAGCAACGCCTGCGCCGCGCCAAGCAGACGCGCGCGCGCATCGGCAAGCAGAACGTGGCACGCCTGACGGTGTTCCGCTCCAACCTGCACATCTACGCCAGCATCGTGTCCGAAGACGGCACCAAGGTGCTGGCCAGTGCGTCGACCGCCGAAAAGGAGATGCGCGGTCAGCTCGGTGCCCCCGGCAAGGGTGGTAATGCGGCTGCGGCGACGATCGTCGGCAAGCGCATCGCCGAGCGCGCGAAGGCAGCTGGCATCCAGCAGGTCGCCTTCGACCGCTCGGGCTTCGCCTACCACGGCCGCGTCAAGGCGCTCGCCGAGGCGGCGCGCGAAGCCGGGCTGCAGTTCTGAGCACAGGCAATCGAGGAAGCAACATGGCGAAATTTCACCCGCGTGTTCAGGACGAAGGCCGCGATGACGGCCTGAAGGAGAAGATGATCTCGGTGAACCGCGTCACCAAGGTCGTCAAAGGGGGTCGCATCCTCGGCTTCGCCGCGCTCACCGTGGTCGGCGACGGCGACGGTCGCATCGGCATGGGCAAGGGCAAGGCGCGCGAGGTGCCGGTGGCCGTGCAGAAGGCGATGGAGCAGGCGCGTCGCAACATGATCAAGGTGGCGCTGAAGAACGGCACGATCCACCACAACCTGCGCGGCGAGCACGGCTCGGCCAAGGTGCTGATGGCTCCGGCCAAAGCCGGCGACGGCATCATCGCCGGCGGTCCGATGCGCGCGGTGTTCGAGGTCATGGGCGTCACCGACATCGTGGCCAAGAGCCTGGGTTCGACCAACCCGTACAACATGGTGCGCGCCACGCTCGACGCATTGAAGCGGTCGACCACACCGGCCGAGATCGCGGCCAAGCGCGGCAAGACGGTCGAAGAGATCTTCGGCTGAAGCCGCGCGCAGGAGTCGTCATGGCAGAAACCAAAACCATCAAGGTCAAGCTGGTGAAGAGCCCGATCGGCTGCAAGCAGTCGCACCGCGACACGGTGCGCGGCCTCGGCCTGCGCCGCCTCAACAGCGTGCGCGAGTTGCAGGACACGCCCGCGGTGCGCGGCATGGTCGACAAGGTCTCGTACCTGGTGCAGGTGCTCTGAGGGTCCGACATGCAACTGAATTCCATCAAGCCCGCCGAGGGCAGCAAGAAGGCGCGCCGCCGCGTCGGTCGCGGCATGGGCTCGGGGCTGGGCAAGACGGCCGGTCGCGGCCACAAGGGCCAGCGCTCGCGCGCCGGCGGCTTCCACAAGGTCGGCTTCGAGGGCGGCCAGATGCCGCTGCAGCGGCGGCTGCCCAAGCGCGGCTTCAAGTCGGCGCTCAAGAAGTACAGCGCCGAGATCACGCTCGGCGAGCTCGAGCGTCTGGGCAAGGACGAAGTCGATCTGCTGACGCTGAAGGCCGCAGGGCTCGTGCGCGAGCTGGTCAAGACCGTCAAGGTGATCAAGAGCGGCGAGCTCAAGCGCAAGCTGAGCCTCAAGGGCATCGGCGCGACCGCAGGCGCCAAGGCGGCGATCGAGGCGGCCGGCGGCACGGTCGAGGCGGCGCCCGCTGCCGAGTGAACGGCGGGCAATCCAACGACTGAACGGGCATCGCGTGGTTACTTCAGCGAATCAGCTGGCCAAGAGCGGCAAGTTCGGCGATCTGCGTCGCCGGCTCGTCTTCTTGCTGCTCGCGCTGGTGGTCTACCGCATCGGCGCGCACATCCCGGTACCGGGCATCGATCCGACCCAGCTGCACGATCTGTTCAATCGTCAGTCCGGCGGCATCCTGAGCCTGTTCAACATGTTCTCGGGCGGTGCGTTGTCGCGCTTCACCGTGTTCGCCCTGGGCATCATGCCCTACATCAGCGCGTCGATCATCATGCAGTTGATGACCTACGTGATCCCCTCGCTCGAGGCGCTGAAGAAGGAGGGCGAGGCCGGCCGCCGCAAGATCACGCAGTACACGCGCTACGGCACGCTGGGGTTGGCGCTGTTCCAGTCGCTGGGCATCGCGCTCGCGCTCGAGGGGTCGCCCGGCCTCGTGCTGGCGCCGGGCTTCGGCTTTCGCATGACCGCTGTGGTGAGCCTCACCGCCGGCACGATGTTCCTGATGTGGCTGGGCGAGCAGGTCACCGAGCGCGGGCTGGGCAACGGCATCTCGATCCTCATCTTCGCCGGGATCGCGGCGGGCCTGCCCAATGCGATCGGCGGCTTGGCGGAGCTGGTGCGCACCGGCGCGATGACCGTGCTCGTCGCGATATTCATCATCGCTGTCGTCGGGTTGGTCACCTACGCCGTGGTGTTCGTCGAGCGCGGCCAGCGCAAGATCCTGGTCAATTACGCCAAGCGCCAGGTCGGCAACAAGGTCTACGGCGGCCAGAGCTCACACCTGCCGCTCAAGCTCAACATGTCGGGCGTGATCCCGCCGATCTTCGCCAGCTCGATCATCCTGCTGCCGGCCACGATCGTCGGCTGGTTCGCCACCGGGCAGGAGTTGCGCTGGCTGAAGGACATCTCGCAGGCGCTGTCGCCGGGGCAGCCGATCTACGTGCTGCTGTACGCCGGCATGATCGTGTTCTTCTGCTTCTTCTACACCGCGCTGGTGTTCAACAGCCGCGAGACGGCCGACAACCTGAAGAAGAGCGGCGCGTTCATTCCGGGCATCCGGCCCGGCGAGCAGACGGCCAAGCACATCGACCGCATCCTGTCGCGCCTGACGCTGGCCGGCGCGATCTACATCACCGCGGTGTGCCTGCTGCCGGAGTTCCTGGTGCTGAAGTACAACGTGCCGTTCTACTTCGGCGGCACGTCGCTGCTGATCATCGTGGTGGTGACGATGGACTTCTGGGCGCAGGTGCAGAGCTACGTGATGAGCCAGCAATACGAGTCGCTGCTGAAGAAGGCCAATTTCAAGACCAGCTGAACCCGAGAAAGGCGAGACACGACCATCGTTATGGCGAAAGACGACGTCATCCAGATGCAGGGCGAGATCCTCGAGAACCTGCCCAATGCCACCTTCCGCGTGAAGCTGGAGAACGGACACGTCGTGCTGGGCCATATCTCCGGAAAGATGCGCATGCACTACATCCGCATCCTGCCGGGCGACAAGGTGACCGTGGAACTGACGCCCTACGATTTGACGCGCGCCCGCATCGTGTTTCGCGCGAAGTGAGCAGGATTGAGGAGTGAGAGCATGAAAGTCTCTGCATCGGTGAAGAAGATGTGCCGCAACTGCAAAGTCATCCGGCGCAAGGGCGTCGTGCGCGTGATCTGCACCGATCCGCGGCACAAGCAGCGCCAGGGCTGATCGAAGAGCTAAAGGAACACCATGGCACGCATCGCCGGCATCAACATCCCCGTGCACAAGCACGCCGAGATCGGCCTCACGTCGATCTACGGCATCGGCCGCCCCACCGCGCAGAAGATCTGCGACTCGGTGGGCATCGCCTATTCCAAGAAGATCAAGGACCTCACCGACCAGGAGCTCGAGAAGATCCGCGAGGAGATCGCGCGTCTCACGATCGAGGGCGACCTGCGCCGCGAGATCTCCATCAACATCAAGCGCCTGATGGACCTGGGCACCTATCGGGGCATGCGGCATCGCCGCGGTCTGCCGGTGCGTGGCCAGCGCACCCGCACCAACGCGCGCACGCGCAAGGGCCCGAAGAAGGGCGCCGCCGCGCTGAAGAAGTAAGCCAGCCCGTCACCGCATTCGAGGCACTCACACAATGGCCAAACCTCCCGTCAACACCGCCGCACGACGCGTCAGCAAGAAGGTCCGCAAGAACGTGGCCGACGGTGTCGCGCACGTGCACGCGTCGTTCAACAACACGATCATCACGATCACCGACCGCCAGGGCAGCGCGCTGGCCTGGGCGTCTTCGGGCGGCCAGGGCTTCAAGGGCTCGCGCAAGAGCACGCCGTTCGCAGCGCAGGTGGCTGCCGAGACGGCCGGCCGCGCCGCGCAGGAGCAGGGCATCAAGAACCTCGACGTGCGCATCAAGGGCCCTGGCCCGGGGCGCGAGTCGAGCGTGCGCGCGCTGGCGTCTCTGGGCATCCGCATCAATTCGATCAGCGACGTCACCCCGATCCCGCACAACGGCTGCCGCCCGCAGAAGCGCCGGAGGATCTAAGTACGAAACACGGTTCGCCATCCGAACCGTGTTCTGTTGAAGCCCACCGTCTGAGCGCACTCCAACAACACCCGCCAGACTCGCGCGAACGCTCCAGGCCTTGAAAGCCGCGCGGCTCGCGTCAGATGAAGAACCGAAGGAATTCAAGTGGCACGTTATCTCGGACCCAAGGCCAAATTGGCCCGCCGCGAAGGCACCGATCTCTACCTGAAGAGCGCCCGGCGCGCCATCAGCGACAAGGCCAAGTTCGACAGCAAGCCCGGCCAGCACGGGCGCACGTCGGGCTCACGCACCAGTGACTTCGGCCTGCAGCTGCGCGAAAAGCAGAAGGTCAAGCGCATGTACGGTGTGCTCGAGCGCCAGTTCCGCCGCTATTTCGCCGAGGCCGAACGCCGCAAGGGCAACACCGGCGCCAACCTGCTCGCGCTGCTGGAGTCGCGCCTCGACAACGTCGTGTACCGGATGGGCTTCGGCTCCACCCGGGCCGAGGCGCGCCAACTGGTCTCGCACCAGGCCGTCACCGTCAACGGCCACACGGTCAACGTGCCGTCGTACGGAGTCAAGACCGGCGACACGATCGCGCTGCGCGACAAGGCCAAGAAGCAGTTGCGCGTGCAAGATGCGTTGAAGCTGGCCGAGTCGGTGGGCCTGCCCGCCTGGGTGCAGGTCGACGCCTCCAAATTCGAGGGCGTGTTCAAGGCGCTGCCGGATCGCGACCAGTTCGGCGCCGACATCAAAGAGGCGCTGATCGTGGAGTTGTATTCGAGGTAGAGGAAACGAAGGCGGGTTGCTGGCCTTCGGCCATCAACCCTTTCCGGCCGTCTCGCTTGCCGGGTGCGAGGCCATGATTTTCCCATCCCGGCATGGTCCATCAGCCTTATCGGTGTAACGAGCCGAGGGTATTGAGAGGAACTAGAGGACGCATGCAAACCAATCTTTTGAAGCCCAAAGCCATCAATGTCGAGCCGCTGGGCGGCCATCGCGCCAAGGTCACGCTCGAGCCTTTCGAGCGCGGCTATGGTCACACGCTGGGCAACGCGCTGCGGCGCGTGCTGCTGTCGTCGATGGTGGGTTATGCGCCGACCGAGGTCACGATCGCCGGCGTGCTGCACGAGTACAGCACCGTGGACGGCGTCGCCGAGGACGTCGTGAACATCATGCTCAACCTGAAGGGCGTGGTGTTCCGCCTGCACAACCGCGACGAGGTGACCCTCGTGCTGCGCAAGGAGGGTGAGGGCCCGGTCACTGCCGGCGACATCCAGACCCCGCACGACGTCGAGATCATCAACCCCGACCATGTGATCGCCCACCTGGCGCAGGGCGGCAAGCTCGACATGCAGATCAAGGTCGAGAAGGGCCGCGGCTACGTGCCGGGCAACCTGCGTCGCTTCGGCGACGAGCCCACCAAGAGCATCGGACGCATCGTGCTCGATGCGTCGTTCTCGCCGGTCAGGCGCGTCAGCTACGCGGTTGAGAACGCCCGCGTAGAGCAGCGCACCGATCTCGACAAGCTGGTGATGGAGATCGAGACCAACGGCGCGATCAGCCCGGAAGAAGCAATCCGCGCGTCGGCGAAGATCCTGGTCGAGCAGCTCGCGGTGTTCGCCAACATCGAGCCGGGCGCGATCGAGGGCCTCACCGACCACGCGCCGCAGCGCCAGACGCAGTTCGACCCGATCCTGCTGCGTCCGGTCGACGAGCTCGAGCTCACGGTGCGCTCGGCCAACTGCCTGAAGGCCGAGAACATCTACTACATCGGCGATCTCATCCAGCGCACCGAGACCGAGCTGCTGAAGACGCCGAACCTCGGCCGCAAGAGCCTCAACGAGATCAAGGAAGTGCTGGCCTCGCGCGGCCTCACGCTCGGCGCGCGGCTGGAGAACTGGCCGCCGCAGGGGCTCGACAAGCGATAGGACAACCACCGACGAAGAAGAACCCGCAGGCCACCATCCGAGGCCCCCGGAAGAAGGGCCGGCCTGCAACCCTCGGTACCTGACACGGCCGAGGCCGACAACCAAAGGAAGCATGCGCCATGCGCCACCGTCACGGACTCCGCAAACTCAACCGCACCAGCGAGCATCGTCTCGCGATGCTGCGCAACATGTGCGTCTCGCTGCTCACGCACGAGGCGATCAAGACCACGTTACCCAAGGCGAAGGAGCTGCGCCGCGTGGTCGAGCCGCTGATCACGATGGGCAAGTCGCCGACGCTGGCCAACAAGCGCCTCGCGTTCTCGCGCCTGCGCGACCGCAACGCCGTCGTCAAGCTGTTCGGCGAGCTGGGGCCGCGCTACGAGAAGCGCCCCGGCGGCTACACACGGATCCTCAAGATGGGCTTCCGCGTCGGCGACGCCGCCCCGATGGCGTACGTCGAACTGGTCGATCGCCCTGAGCCGGCGGCGGCCGATCAGAGTAAGGGCGAAGCCGCAAAGGCCGACTAATCTCGCGTTCGGCAATGCGCCACGCTTCACGCAGGGCCGGCCGCAAGCCGGCCTTTCGTGTTTCTGGCGCTGCGCCACAATCGCAGCGGCGGAACCACCCCGCCGGTTGCTGCCCCGAGACAGCCATGGCCTCTTCTGCCCTTCCACTGATCCACCGCGCGTGCAGGGCGCTTGCGTGGCTGGCGTTGCTGGCGGTCGCGTGGGCAGCGGCAGGTGCTCGGGCCGCTGACGAACAGTTCCTCGACCCCGAGCAGGCATTCCAGTTCTCGGCGCGGGCGGCCGACGACCGGACCGTCGAGGTGCTGTTCAAGATCACGCCGGGCTACTACCTGTACCGCGAGCGCTTCAGCGTTGCGTCGCCCGACGCGTCGCTCGGCGCGGTGGCGATGCCCGCGGGCAAGGTGAAGTTCGACGAGACGTTCCAGAAGGACGTCGAGACCTACCGCACCGAGCTGCGCGTCAGCGTGCCGGTCGAGAAGGCGCCGTCCAGCTTCGTGCTGAACGTGGTGTCGCAGGGCTGTGCCGATGCCGGCCTGTGCTATCCGCCGATGACCAGTTCGGCCCGCGTGAGCCTGGTCGCCTTCGGCGGCGACGGCAGCGCACGCGTGCAGGCGGCCGCGGCCGACGCCGCGCTGCCGGCTCTCGCGGGCGCCACGGCGGGTGCGGGCAGTGGCAGCGCCGTCGGCTCCTGGTTCGACGGCAGCGGTGTCGACAGCGTGCTGCGCAGCGGGCGCTTCTGGCTGGTGGTGGCCGCCTTCTTCGTGATGGGCGTGGCGCTGTCGTTCACGCCGTGCGTGCTGCCGATGCTGCCGATCCTGTCGTCGATCATCGCCGGCAGCGACACGCCGGTGTCGCGTCCGCGCGCGATCGCCCTGGCGGCGAGCTACTCGCTCGGCATGGCGCTGGTGTATGCCGGCCTCGGCATCGCCGCTGGCCTGGCCGGCGAGGGGCTGGCCGCACGCCTGCAGTCGCCCCCGGTGCTGGCCCTGTTTGCGCTGCTGCTGGCGGCGTTCGCACTGTCGATGTTCGATGTCTACGAGCTGCGCCTGCCGGCGTCGTGGTCGACCCGCATGTCGGCGCACTCGCAGCGGTTGCCGGCCGGGCAGGCCGCCGGCGTGTTCGCGATGGGTGCGGTGTCGGCGCTGATCGTCAGCCCGTGCGTCAGCGCGCCGCTGGCCGGCGCGCTGGTGTTCATCAGCCAGACGCGCGACGTCGCGCTCGGCGGCATCGCGCTGTTCTCGCTGGCCGCGGGCATGAGCGTGCCGCTGATGGTGGTTGGGGGCTCGGCCGGCGACTGGCTACCCAGGTCCGGCCCGTGGATGACCTCGGTCAAGCGCGCATTCGGCGTGCTGCTGTTCGCGGTGGCCATCTGGATCGTGCAGCCCGTGCTGCCCGGCTGGGCGGCGCTCGGCGCGTGGGGCCTGCTGCTGCTGGTGACCGGCTTCATGTTGCGGCCGTTCGATCCGCACCATCACACGCACGCAGCAGCCGCCCGAACGTGGCTGAAGCAGGCGTCCGGCGTCGTGGCGCTGATCCTCGGCGCGATGCAGATCGTCGGCGCGGCCTCCGGCGGCACGGACCCGCTGCGTCCGGTGCATCACCTCGTGCCCGCGGCAGCGATGGCGGCATCGGGCGATGCGGTGCGTTTCCGCCTCGTGCAAAGCAGCGCGGAGCTCGACGAGTTGCTGCGAGCGCCCGGCCGCCCGGTGATGCTCGACTTCTACGCCGACTGGTGCGTCTCGTGCAAGGAGATGGAGCGCTTCACCTTCAGCGATCCGGCCGTGGCCCGCATGATGTCGCGCGCGTTGCTGCTGAAAGCCGACGTCACCGCCAACAATGCGCAGGACCGGGAGTTGCTCAAGCGCTTCCGCCTCTTCGGGCCGCCCGGCACGATCTTCTTCGACGCACAGGGCCGCGAAGTCGTCGACCTGCGCGTGATCGGCTTCCAGAACGCCGAGCGTTTCGCGCGCACCCTGCAGGCCGCCGGGCTGTAGACCGCCGCGCGCAGGCGTCGGTTAGGCTGTGCGCTCCGCGCCCGTGTCGTGACCGGGCGCCCGTCAGGAGCGCACCATGCCGACCCCCACCCACGCTGCATCCGCCAGCCGTCGACGTGCCGAAGCACCGGTGCGCATCGGCGGCGCCTCGGGCTTCTGGGGCGACAGCATGGTCGGCGCGCCGCAGCTGGTGCACTCGGGGCTGATCGACTACCTCGTGTTCGACTACCTGGCCGAGACGACGATGTCGATCCTGGCGGCAGCGCGCGCCAAGAAGCCCGAGTTCGGCTACGCCACCGATTTCGTCGACAGCGCGATGCGGCTGGTGCTGCCCGAGGTCATGCGCCGCGGTATCAAGGTGATCGCCAACGCCGGCGGCATCAACCCGCGCGGCTGCGCCGATGCGCTGGCGGCGCTGGCCTCGACGATGGGCCTGACGCCGCGCATCGCGGTGGTCGAGGGCGACGACGTCAGTGCTCTGATGCCCGCGTTGCGGGAGGAGGGCGTGCGTGACATGTTCACCGCCGAGCCGCTGCCCCCCGAGGTGCTGAGCGCGAGCGCGTATTTCGGCGCGCTGCCGATCGCGGCGGCGCTGGACGCGGATGCCGACATCGTGATCACCGGTCGCTGCGTCGACAGCGCGGTGACGCTCGGTGCGCTGATCCACGAGTACGGCTGGTCGCCCGGCGACCACGACCGCCTTGCCGGCGGCAGCCTGGCCGGGCACATCATCGAATGCGGCTGCCAGGCCACCGGCGGGCTGTTCACCGACTGGCAGGACGTGCCCGATTGGGCGCACATCGGCTATCCCATCGTCGAGTGCGCCGGCGACGGCAGCTTCGTGCTCACCAAGCCGCCGGGCACGGGCGGCCTCGTGCGCAGCGCGTGCGTGGCCGAGCAGCTGCTCTACGAGATCGGCGATCCGGCGAGCTACCTGCTGCCCGACGTCAGCTGCGATTTCAGCTCGGTGCGCATCGAGCAGGTCGACGCCGGGCGCGTGCGCGTCAGCGGTGCGCGTGGGCGCGCGCCGACCGCAACCTACAAGGTGTCGGCGACGCAGCTCGACGGCTTTCGCTGCGCCGGCACGCTGGCCATCGTCGGCATCGACGCGGCGGCCAAGGCGCGGCGCACCGGCGAGGCGATCGTCGAGCGCACGCGCGACATCCTCAAGCAGATGGGCCTGCCCGATTACAGCGCCGTGCGCATCGAACTGTTCGGCGCCGAGTCGCTGTACGGGCCGCATTCGCGCACGCGCGCCACGCGCGAGGCGATGGTGCGCGTGGTGGTCGACCATCCGGTGAAGAAGGCGCTCGAGATGTTCGCGCGCGAGATCGCGCCGGCGGGCACCTCGTGGTCGCCCGGCACCACCGGTGCCTCGGCCGGGCGGCCGTCGCCGTCGCCGCTGATCAAGCCCTTTTCGTTTCTACTCGACAAGGCGCACGCGCCGGCCAGTGTGTGGATCGGCGGCGAGCGCGTGGCGGTCGAGGTGCCCGCGGGCGAGGCCGTGCCGTCGGCCGCGACGGCCACCCGCGAGCCCGCTGCGTGGGTCGACCCGCCGGGCGAGGCAATGGTCGAGGTGCCGCTGGTCAGGCTCGCGTACGGGCGCAGCGGCGACAAGGGCAACATCTCCAACATCGGCCTCGTCGCGCGACGGCCCGAGTGGCTGCCGCTGCTGTGGCAGCGCATCACGCCCGAGGTGGTGCAGCGCTACTTCGCGCACCTCGTGAAGGGGCGTGTCGAGCGCTTCCTGCTGCCGGGCATCGACGCCATCAACTTCCTGCTGCACGACGCGCTCGACGGCGGCGGTCCGGCGTCGGGCCGCTTCGATCCGCTTGGCAAGGGCATGGCGCAGATGCTGCTCGACATGCCGGTGGCGGTGCCGGCGTCGCTGGCGCAGCGGCTTTGAGGCAGGGTGCGGGCCGCGCGCGTCAGCGGCCGCTCCAGCGCGGCTTGCGCTTCTCGTTGAACGACGCGAGGCCTTCCCTGGCGTCCTCGGTCATCGCCAGCAGCGCGATCTGGCTCTCGGTGTAGGCGATCGCCTGGTCGAACGACATCGACTCGATCGCGCGCAGCGCGTACTTGCCGCGCCGGATGGCGGTGGGCGACTTGTCGACGATGCGCTGCACCAGCCACTGCACCTTCGCATCGAGCTCGGCCGCCGGCACCACGTGGTTCAGCAGGCCCGCCTGCAGCGCGGCGGCGGCGTCGAACGGTTCGCCGCTCAGCGCCCACTCGCGCAACAGGCGGCGCGGCGCGATCTGCTGCAGCAGGCTCATCACCTGCATCGGAAACACGCCCACCTTCACCTCGGGCAGGCCGAACACCACGTGATCGGCGGCAATGGCCATGTCGGTCATGCACAGCAGCCCCATGCCGCCGGCCATGCACACGCCGTTGACGCGCGCGATGGCGGGCAGCGTCGCGTTCTGCGCGTCGCGCAGCAGGTCGGCGTAGTCGACGTTGGGCTTCGCGAAGTCGAACACGAAACCCTTGCCGGGCTGCAGGTCGGCGCCGGCGCAGAACGCCCTGTCGCCCGCGCCGGTGAGCACGATCACCCGCACGTCGGCGTCGGCATGCGCGGCCGCGTAGCCGGCGCGGATGCCGGCGATGACCTCGGCGTTGAGCGCGTTGCGCTTGTCGGGCCGGTTGATCGTGATCCAGAACGCCTGGCCGCGCTTGTCGTGCAGCACGGCGGTGTCGTCGCTCATCGCGCGGTCTCCTTGATGGGCTGAGGCGCAGGCGACCCGCCGGGCATCGTCGGCTCGATCTCCGCCACCACGCGGCGGGCTGCCACCTGGTCGCCGACGCCGACGTGCAGCGCCTTCACGGTGCCGCCGATCGGCGCCGCGTGCACGTGTTCCATCTTCATCGCCTCGAGCGTGACGATCGGCTGGCCGGCGTGCACCTGCTGGCCCACCGCGACCTGCACCGCGACGACGCGGCCATTCATCGACGCGCGCAGCTGGCCGTCGCCGGCGGGGCCGCTGTGCCGCACGGCGGCTTCGCGCGTGGTGTCCACGATCTCCAGCGCAACCCCGTGCAAGCCCAGCCACAGCCGGTCGCCGTCGCGATGCCACGCCGCGTGCTCCATCACGCCGTCGCAGAGCACGCGCACGCGCTGCGGGCACAGCTCGATCACGTCGATCTCGTGGCGCTGGCTGCCGATCGCCACCTGATGGCGGCGCCCCTCGACGCGCGTCGACGTGGCGGCCAACGCGCGGCCGTCGATCTCGCCGCGCAGCGCGATCGGCAGCGTGGCCGACAGCAGCGCGGCGCTCGCATCGTGTCGCGCACCCGCGGAGGTCTCGAGCAACAGCACCGCGGCCAGCGCCTGCACGCGCGCATCGTCGGCCTCGTCGCGGCGCAGCAGCGCGTCGGCGTGCTGCGCGATGAACGCCGTGGTGGCCGCGCCGCGCGCGAACGTCGGATGCGCCAGGCAGCGCATCAGAAACGCCTGATTGGTCTTGACGCCGAGCGCCACCGTGTCGGCGAGGCCGGCGATCAGCTTGCGCCGCGCCTCGTCGCGGTTGGCGCCGTGGCCGATGATCCTGGCGACCATCGAGTCGTAATGCGGCGTGATCTCGGTGCCCGACTGCAGCGCGTGCTCCACGCGCAGCCGCAGCGACGGCTGCCAGAGCGCCAGCGTGCCGCTTTGCGGCATGAAGTCGCGCCCGGCATCCTCGGCGCACAGCCGCACCTCGATCGCGTGGCCGTCGCGACGCACGTCGGCTTGTCGGATCGGCAGCGCCTCGCCGGCGGCGATGCGCAGCTGCAGCGCGACCAGATCGACGCCGGTGATCGCTTCGGTCACCGGGTGCTCGACCTGCAGCCGCGTGTTCATCTCCATGAAGTAGAAGAGGCCGTCGCGGTCGAGCAGGAACTCCAGCGTGCCGGCACCTTCGTAGCCGATCGACTTGACGGCTGCGACGGCGGCTGCGCCCATGCGCTCGCGCAGCGCCTCGTCCACCGCCGGCGACGGGCTCTCCTCGATCAGCTTCTGGTGGCGGCGCTGCACCGAGCAATCGCGCTCGCCGAGGTGGATCGCGTGGCCGTGACGGTCGGCCAGCACCTGGATCTCGATGTGCCGCGGCTCGGGAATCGCGCGCTCGAGCAGCACCGCGCCGTCGCCGAAGGCGTGCTGCGCCTCCGACTGCGCGCTGCGCAGCGCATCGGCAAACGCGCTGGCCGAGGTCACCAGGCGCATGCCGCGGCCGCCGCCGCCGGCCACTGCCTTGATCATCAGCGGGTAGCCAATGCGCTCGGCCTCGGCGGCCAGGTGCGTCGGGCTCTGGTCGTCGCCGTCGTAGCCCGGCACGCACGGCACGCCGGCGGCGAGCATCAAGCGCTTGGCGGCCGCCTTGTGGCCCATCGCGTCGATGGCCTCCGGCGACGGGCCGATGAACACCAGCCTCGCCTCGCGGCACGCGCGCGCGAAGTCGGCGTTCTCGGCGAGGAAGCCGTACCCCGGGTGCACGGCATCGGCGCCGCTGCGCCGCGCGGCATCGATGATCGCCGCGATGTTCAGGTACGACTTGGCGGGCGCCGGCGCGCCGATGCACACCGCCTGGTCGGCCTCGCGCACGTGCGGCGACGCGGCATCGGCGGTGGAGTACACGGCCACCGTGCGGTAGCCCAGGTCGCGCGCGCTGCGCATCACGCGCAACGCGACCTCCCCGCGGTTGGCGATCAGCACCTTGCTGAACGGCGTCGCGTGGCTCATGGCCGCGCCACCGAGAACTGCATGCGCTGTGGTTGCCGCGCATCGCCTTCGCGACAGATGGCCAGCACCTGCGCCAGCACCGCGCGCGTGTCGCGCGGGTCGATCACGCCGTCGTCGAGCAGGTGTGCGCTGGTGACGAACACGCTCATCTGGCGGTCGAAGCGCTCGACGATGCGCGCCTGCATCGCGTCGATCTGCGCGCGGTCGACCGCGCCGCCCCTGCGCGCCATCGCCGCCTCGCTGACGATGGCCATCGTGCGCGCGGCCTGCTCGCCGCCCATCACCGCGGTCTTTGCGTTCGGCCACGAGAAGCAGAAGCGCGGATGGAAGCCGCGCCCGCACATGCCGTAGTTGCCGGCGCCGAACGAGGCCCCGCAGTGGATCGTGATCTGCGGCACCGTGGCATTGGTGACCGCCTGGATCATCTTCGAGCCGTGCTTGATCATGCCGGCCTCTTCGTGCGCGCGGCCGACCATGTAGCCGGTGGTGTTCTGCAGGTACACGATCGGCGTGCGCGACTGGCAGCAGCTCTGGATGAAGTGCGTCGCCTTGTTGGCGCCGGGCACGTCGATCGGCCCGTTGTTGGTGATGACGCCCAGCGGCCAGCCTTCGAGGCGCACGTGGCCGCACACCGTGGCGGCGCCGTAGTTCTCGCCGAACTCGAGGAAATCGGAGTCGTCGGCGATGCGCGCGATGATCTCCTTCATGTCGACCGGGCGCTTCCAGTCCATCGGCATGATGCCCAGCAGCTCCTCGGCATCGAGGCGCGGCGGCTTGAAGGTGCGCGGCGCGGCGGCTTCGCCAGGCCAGTCCATCTTGGCCAGGATCTCGCGGGCGACCCGGATCGCGTCGCGGTCGTCCTCGGCCAGATAGTCACCGAGCCCCGAGATCGTCGTGTGCATCTCGGCGCCGCCGAGCTCCTCTTCGGTGGCCACCTCGCCGGTGGCCGCCATCAGCAGCGGCGGCCCCGCCAGGAAGGCGCGCGAGCGCCCGCGCACCATCACGATGTAGTCCGACAGACCCGTCTGGTACGCGCCGCCGGCGGTCGACGATCCGTGGGTGATCGTCACCACCGGCAGGCCGGCGGCCGACAACCGCGCCAGGTTGCGGAACAGGCTGCCACCGCGCACGAAGTGCTCGACGCGGTAGAGCATCAGGTTGGCGCCGGCGCTCTCCACCAGCTGCACGAACGGCAGCTTGTTCTCCAGCGCGATCTCCTGGATGCGAAGCTGCTTGTCGAGCCCCATCGCCTGCAGCGCGCCGGCATCGATGCCCGAGTCCGACGCGGTGACCATGCAGCGCACGCCGCTGACGTAGCCGATGCCGCCGATCACGCCACCGCCGGGCACGCTCTTGTCGAGGTCGGGGTCGTCGAGCCCCAGCCCCGCGAGCGGCGCGATCTCGAGGAAGGGCGCGCCCGCGTCGAGCAGCAGCGCCAGCCGTTCGCGCGGCAGCAACTGGCCGCGCTTCTCGAAGCGCTCGCGCGAGGCGGCCGAGCGCTCGACGGCGCGCTGTCGATACAGCCGCACGCGCTCGATCAGCGCCAGCATGCCGTCGCGGTTGGCGATGAACGCGTCGCCGTGGGGAGAGACTCTGGACTCGATCTGGGACATGTCGTCGGGTGCGCCGCTCAGGCGCCGCGCAGGATCGCGGGCAACTCGGCGAGGTGGAAGCCGTTGAACGCCTCGGTCGGTGCACCGCCGACGCGGGGCCACATGCGCCGCGCGTTGGGCCCGGCGCCGTCGACGCGCAGGCAGGCGCCGGAGATGAACGCCGCCGCGGGCGACAGCAGAAACACCACCGCGGCCGACACCTCGCTCTCGGTGCCCAGGCGCTGCGCGGGGATCGCCTTCGCGGCCGCCAGGATCACCGGCCTGTGCTGCGGTGGGTAGCGGTCCATGCCGCTGGAGGCGATCACGCCCGGCGCCACCGCGTTGATGCGCAGCGGCGCCCACTCCAGAGCGGCGGTCTCGGTGAGGTTGAGCATGCCCGCGCGCGCAGCACCGGAGTGGCCCATGCCCGGCATGCCGTTCCACATGTCGGCGATGATGTTGACGATGCCGCTGGTGGCCTGCGCCACGTGCGCGCGCATCCACTGCGTGTAGCACTCGCGCGAGAACAGGAAGCCGCCCGACAGGTTGTTGCGCACCACGGCGTCCCAGCCCTTGCCGGAGATCGTCTCCAGCGGCGCCGGGAACTGTCCGCCGGCGTTGTTGACCAGCCCGTCGATGTGGCCGTGCGCGGCGAGGATGGCAGCCACCGTGTCGCGCACCGCAGCCTCTTCGCGGATGTCGCAGGCATGGGTGCTGACGCTGCCGCCCGCCTCGCGCAACTCGGCCGCCACGCGATCGAGCTTCTCCGGCGTGCGCCCGACCAGCGCCACCCCGGCGCCCAGGCTCACCAGCTCGTGCGCGATGCAGCGCCCGATGCCCGAGCCGCCGCCGGTGACGGCGACGACGCGGCCCTCGAACAGCCCGGCGCGGAAGATCGATCGATAGCTCATTCGCGGATGCCGCCCCGACGCGGCCCAATGGTCGTGCCGCGCATTGGACACCACCGGCACGACCCTGGCGGTGCCGGGTCTGCCCTAGGCGGCGCGGGTATCCGGCGGGGTCGCGCGTGCTAGAATGCGCGACTTCAGACGCGGGGTGGAGCAGCCTGGTAGCTCGTTGGGCTCATAACCCAAAGGTCGCAAGTTCAAATCTTGCCCCCGCAACCAGATTCCTCGGTGCCGACGAGCACTGTGAAGCCCGCCTCGAGCGGGCTTCGTCGTTTCTGTGCGCTGACCATCCCAGGGTCAGATGAGTCCCCTGCGGCGCTGCAGAGCCGGTAGGCCAAGCCCGCCGGCAAGGGGCAGTCATCCCTTGAGTTGGTCGTTGTTCGACCCCGACAGCGGCGCCTGCACCATCGAAACCAGCTCGTTGTGCACCTGCTGTGCAGCCTCCCAGCAGGCCGCTTGCGCCGATCTCATCGCACCGAAGGCTTCGCGCAGTGCAACTCCTTTCGCATCCTCGAACCGAGGCATGTCGTCCAGCATCCGCTGGGTGGCGCGCCACAGCGCTGCGGTGGTGCGCTCGACATGGCCGCGTGTTAGGTTGAGCACCTGGTCGGCCGACGTCGCACAGATCTCGAAATTGCGCCAGGAGTGGCGCCAGGTGTCGCTGCGATGCTGCAGGTTTGGCGGCGTCGGAATTCGCGCATGGGCAAGCACGGCCCGCGCCGCACTCAGATTCAGCGAGGCGGTGTTCTGCGCGCTGGCCAGCATCACGTCAGCCAGCTGACGCGCGAGCGCGGCCACTTGCTGCACCAGGGATTCGCGCTCGCGGCTGGCGCTTGCAGCGGGCGCCGCAGGCCGCACCGCGGCCAGCGCGGCTTGTTCGATCGGGTGCACGTTCATCATCGGTCTCCTTGTGGTCTCGTCGTGCAGAGCACCTGCGTGCGGTTTCAGGGCGCCGGCTCGAGCGTCGAGGTGATGATGCAGATTGCGACGACGACGGCCGAGGACAGTCACCCCATGGGCAGGAAGAGAGGTCCACCAAGGTCAGGAACGCCATCGGGGCAACAGCGACGTTGCGGAACATGGCGTTGCTACCGTAGCGGTGGACCTCGAAACCCAACTCACATCATGTGTTCGTCGTGCTTGTCCTCCGAACGAAAGAGGTCGAACGCATAGATCACCACCGGCTGCTTGCCGGAGTTCTTCCACCAGTGCATCGTGGGGCTGCGCTCGGGCGTGATGTCGCCAGCCTTGTGCACGATCGGCACACCGCACGTGCTGGCGTACTCGGTGATCTCGCCCGAGGCGATCAGCAGCAGTGCCGGGCGGTCACTGTGGCTGTGCCACGGCACCACGCCGCCGGGTGCGATGTCGAGCTTGCGCGCACGGAACAGGCGACCCTGGATCGACACGGGCTCCTTGGACAGCTCGGTCGACGTGATCACGACGTCGGTGACGCCGCTCGGGCCCAGCGCCGACATCGGCTGACCGGTGCCATTGGGACGGTACTGGTCGGCCGGGCATTCGCCGGCGTGTGCCGCCGACAGCGCGCCGAGGGACAGCAGCGCGGCAGCGGCCACGTGCAGAGAGAGGTTCGACTTCATGGTTGCTCCTTGGTTGAGTTGAGGTGCGGCTTCGTGCCGCTGGACAAGAAAGCGATGCGGGTCATCACGATCCATGCGCCGTGCAAGGAGCCGATCCAGTGACCAAGGCGGTGTTGCCTTCGAACATGAAACTCCTCCTCTTCGGCTGGGGGTTCATGCGTTGTGCATGTCCCTTGGCGCGGTCTGTCGAGCGCTCCGCCGATTCCTTACGAGCAAGAAGCCGAACCGCAGCATCGGGAGCGCACCGGGGCAGCGGGCGTCGGGGACGAACAGGCTGCCCCGGTAGCTGGGTGCTGCAGCTCGCGCCAAGGCCGAGTTCGATCCCGACAAGAGCGTTTGACTGAATCCCAACATCGAACCGGCGGGCGCCTGACGGGGGCCTCGAGCGGCAGGCACGGCGGCATTTACACTCACGCGGCAACCGCCGCCGGCATGTCCGCCTTCGCCAGCCAAATCGAAAGCCTGCGTCCGCAGCTGCTGCGCTACGCGCGCTCACAGTTGCGCAACGACGCATGGGCGGAGGACGCGGTGTCGGAGACCTTGCTGGCCGCGCTGGAGAGGCCGCAGGCGTTTGCTGGTCAGTCGCAGCTGAAGACCTGGCTGGTCGGCATCCTGAAGCACAAGGTGATCGATCAGCTCCGCCGCCATACCCGCGAGTGCACGATCCTCAGCGACGAGGACGAAGCCGACGTCGACGAGCTGCTGTTCAAGGCCGATGGCCACTGGCGCGAGGCACCGCAGGAGTGGGGCAATCCCGAGCAGAGCCTGGGTCAGCGCCAGTTCTTCGAGGTGCTCGAGCTGTGCGTGGAGCGCCTGCCGCCGGCACAGGGACGCGTGTTCATGATGCGCGAATGGCTCGAGCTCGGCACCGACGAGATCTGTAAGGAGCTGTCGATCACGTCGACGAACCTGTGGGTCCTGCTGCATCGGGCGCGGTTGCGCCTTCGCGATTGCCTGCAGCAGGGCTGGTTTGCCGGCCGCCCGGTCGCTTGAGTCTTCATGGAACAGTACAACTGCCGCCAAGCCACGCGCCTGCTGCTTCAGGAGCAGGATCGCGAGCTCACACCCAGTGAGCGTGCGGCGCTGCAGTTTCATCTCGGCATGTGCTCGGCGTGCCGCAAGTTCCGCAACCAGGCCGAAGTGATGCGCCGGGCCATGGCGCGCTGGCGCGGCTACCGAAACTCCGACGAGTCGGACACCCCCTAGATCTCACGCGCGATCATCGGTGTCGGGCTGGCTTGGGCAGCGGCTCAGCCCAGAGACGCGTCACGCCACGGGCCTGGCTCGCGACTGCATGCCCAGCGCTGGATCGACGGTCGGGCAGGCTTCGCCGTGCACGTGCTCGGATCGCTGATGCCCGTGACCCCCACTGGATGGTCGGCCGACGCCCGCGTGAGGCGCTGTAAGCCGCCGCCCCCTTCGTCGACGAAGCGCGGTGGAACAAGCGATGAGCCCGAACAAGCAGATCGTCGTGGTTGGAGGAGGATTCGCCGGCACGACGCTGGTCGGCGAGCTCGAACGTCGCCTGCCTGCTGATTACCGGATCGTGCTGATCAGCGAGGAGAGCTACACCACCTTCAACCCGATGCTTGCCGAGGTGGTCGGGGCGTCGGTGTTCCCCGAGCACGTGGTCGCTCCGATCCGGCAGATGCTCGACGCGTCGCGCGGCAGCCAGTTCATCATGGGTCGGGTCACCGCGGTCGATCGCGAACGACGCATCGTGAGCGCCAGCACGCTCGCAGGCGTGCGCGAGATCCCGTACGAGCACCTGGTGCTTGCTTTCGGCACCCGAGCCAATCTGGATCTGGTGCCTGGCCTGGCGCAGCACGCGCTGCCGCTCAAGCTGGTTGGCGATGCGATGTTCATCCGCAACCGCGTGCTGCAGCGGGTGGCCTGCATCGAACTGGAGCCCGATCCGCGCGAACGCGCGCGACTCGGACACTTCGTCGTGATCGGTGGGGGCTTCTCTGGTGTCGAGGTGGCTGGCGAGCTGGCGGACTTTCTGCACGGTGCGTTGCGGTTCTACCCACGCGTACAGCGCAGCGAGCTGCGCGTGACGTTGCTGCACGATCTCGACCGCCTGCTTCCCGAGTTGCCCCCAGCGCTCGGGCATGCCGCCGCGCGGTCGTTGGCCGAACGCGGCATCGACGTGCGCCTCGGCACGCGCGCCACCGAGGTCACGGCGCAGGGCGTGACGCTGTCCAACGGCGACCCGCTTGCAGTCGGCACCGTGATCTGCACGATCGGAACGCGTCCGAACCCGCTGGTGGAGCGGCTGGGCGTCGCGCTGCAGCGCGGCCGCATCGAGACCGACGCCGACCTGCGCGTGCGTGGCGCGCGCGACGTGTGGGCCATCGGCGATTGCGCTCTCATTCGCAACCACGCTGCCGACGGTGCCGTGGCGCCGCCGACCGCGCAGTTCGCGATTGCCCAGGCACGCCAGCTGGCGCGCAACATCGGCGACGCGATCGCAGACAGGCCCACACGCGCCTTCAGTCATGTCTCGAAGGGCATGATGGCCACCACCGGCCACCTCAAGGGCGTGGCGCGAGCCTACGGGTTCAGCCTGAGCGGCCTGCCGGCGTGGCTGCTGTGGCGCGCCTATTACCTCGCGCGCATGCCGACGCTGGGCCGCAAGGTCCGCATCTGGATCGAGTGGACCTGGGGCATGTTCTTCGCGCCCGACATCACCCACCTGCGATTCACCCGCACGCAAGACGCCGAGCGTGAAGCGCTCGTGCCTTGAGCCTGCGGCTTCAACGACACAGACCTGGAGTTTCCAATCATGCTCAATCAGAAGTCCGCCATCGTCACCGGCTCGACCAGTGGAATCGGCCTCGGCATTGCACGCGGCCTGGCCGAACAGGGCGCTGACATCCTCCTCAACGGCTTCGGCAACGCCGACGAGATCGAGTTCACGCGCGCCGAGCTGCAGCGCCAATACGGCGTGAAGGTTCGCTACTCGAGCGCCGACATGAGCCGCCCCGAACAGATCCGCGCGATGGCCGATCTCGCGCGCGCCGAGTTCGGCAAGGTGGACATCGTCGTCAACAACGCAGGCATCCAGCACGTGGCGCCGATCGAGGAGTTCCCGGAAGAGAAGTGGAACGCCATCTTCGCGATCAACCTGTTCGCTGCTTTCCACCTCATCAAAGCAGTGGTCCCCGAGATGAAAGCGCGGCGCTTCGGCCGCATCATCAACATCGCGTCGGCGCATGGCCTGACGGCGTCGCCATTCAAGGCGGCGTACGTCGCGGCCAAGCACGGCCTGGTGGGCCTGTCGAAGACCGTTGCGGTCGAGGTGGCCGAGTTCGGCATCACCTGCAACACCATCTGTCCGGGTTATGTGAAGACGCCGCTGGTGGACAAGCAGATCGCCGACCAGGCCAAGGCGCACAACATCTCGCCGGCCGACGTGGTGCGCGACGTGATGCTGGTGCACCAGGCGCGCAAGGAGTTCGTGAAGGTGGAGGAGCTCGCCGCACTGGCGGCCTTTCTCGCCTCGGACGCCGCGGCATCGATGACGGCCAACGCCATTCCGATGGACGGTGGCTGGACGCAGCACTGATCGACAAGGAGTCCCATGTGGTCACCACGAGCAACTCCAAGCGGCGCTTGCAGCGCAAGCGTCTGCGCACGACGACCCCGTCGTTCACGCCCGACCCGGTGCTCGGCAAGCCTGCGCTGCCCGGCCAGGTCGTGCTGGTGCTGCAGGGCGGCGGCGCGCTCGGCGCGTACCAGGTCGGCGTCTACGAGGCACTGCATGAGGCCGGCATCGAGCCCGACTGGGTGATTGGCACGTCCATCGGCGCCATCAACGCCGCCCTGATCAGCGGCAACCGGCCCGAGGATCGGCTGGCTCGGCTCAACGCGTTCTGGCGGCGTGTCGAGCAGAAGTGGCCGGTGATGGGCGCGTTCGATTGGTTCGGACTCGGCAACTGGCTGCCGAACCTCAGCATCGTTGCGCGCGGCATCCCAGCCTTCTTCACGCCCAACTCGCTGGCCATCGGCGGCAGCAAGGCGGAGGTGGGCGTCGAAGGGGCGTCGTACTACAGCACCGCGCCGCTGCGCGAAACGCTCAACGAGCTCGTCGACTTCGCGTACTTGTGCGAGTGCAAGACGCGGCTCACGGTGGGTGCGGTCAATGCCTGCAGCGGCCACATGCGCTACTTCGACAACCGCAAGGAGCCGCTGAGCGCCGAACACGTGATGGCTTCCGGTGCGCTGCCACCGGCCTTTGGCGCCATCCGCATCGAGGGCGAGCCTTATTGGGACGGGGGCATCTACTCCAACACACCCATTGAAGCCGTGCTCGACGACAAGCCGCGTCGCGATTCATTGATCTTCGCGGTCAACGTCTGGCACCAGACCGCTCCCGAACCTGCGTCGATCTGGCAGGTGATGAGCCGGCAGAAGGACATCCAGTACGCCAGCCGCGCCGACAGCCACATTGCGCGGCAGAAGCAGATCCACCGCCTGCGCCACGTGATCCGCGAGCTGCACAAGCAGATCCCGCGCAGCCGACAAGACGACGAGAAGGTGAAGGAACTCGCCTCCTGGGGCTGCGGCACGACCATGCACGTGGCGCACCTGTTGGCCCCGCGCGTCGATGGCGAGGACCACACGAAGGACATCGACTTCACCAGCGCTGGGATCCATGCGCGGCGCAGCGCCGGCTACGCCGACACGATGCGCATGGTCGAACGTTCACCGTGGAGGACGGCGACGGTGGATCCGATGGAAGGCGTGATCGAGCACGTGTGAGCCGCACGGCGGCGGGAGCGCATGATGATCTCGCGGATCGAGAGACTGTCGCACGACAGCCGCGCGCCAGGCGCCGCGGCCTGACGAAGCCCGATGATGGAACCGATGCTGATCAGCGCGGCCGTGGTCGTCGCCGCCGCGTGCGCTGGCTTGATGGGCTTCGCGATTCAGCGCGGTGCCACCTGCACGGTGGCGGCGGTTGATGAGCTGCTCAGCAAACGAAGAGCCACGCGCTTGATCGCAATGCTCGAGGCATCGCTGTGGGTGGCCGGCGGCCTCGCGCTGGCCACGCTGCTCGGCGTGCTGCCGGCAATGCCTGCCGCGTACCCCGTGAGCACCTGGGTCTTCATCGGTGGCGCGTTGCTCGGTTTCGGCGCGTGGCTGAACGGAGCCTGTGTCTTCGGCGCAATCGCC
>DATIFD010000187.1:0-7834 GCA_035455385.1 Burkholderiaceae bacterium | reverse complement strand
GCGCTCCGGCGGAACCTGTTCAACGGCGAGATCTGGCCCGACTTCACGCGCCTGCCGTCGGCCGACGCGCCGATGCTGCAGTTGATCCCGTTCGAGGTCGGTCAGACGATCACGCTCGGTGACCGGCGCATCGAGGTGCTGCCCGCAGAACACACCGTGCCTGCCGTGGGCTTTGCGGTGCTCGGCGCACCGGTGGCCAAGCGCGGCGCGTTCATCTTCACCGGAGACACCGGGCCCAACCCGGCGCTGTGGACGCGCCTGCACGGCATGCGCATCGCGGCCCTCGTGATCGAGACCGCGTTCAGCGACGAGGAGCGCCAGCTGGCGCGCGTCAGCCGCCACCTGTGTCCTGCTGCGCTCGGGCAGGAGCTGGCGCGCCTGGAGCACCCGACCAATGTGTACATCACGCACATCAAACCCGGCGAGGTCGATGCCGTGATGAGCGAGATCGCTGCCTTGAACAGCCCGCATCGCATCCGGGCGCTTGCGCAAGGCCAGATCATCCCGATCGACTAGGCCGCGGTGCATCTGTAAGCGGTGTGACGCAGCACGTCACCCTGCCGCCGAGGAAGCTGACGCAATTCGGCACCTTGGATGTAACGGGCGTGAACTAACGCCCACTTGTCGGCCTGCGCGAGGGCTCCGGCCCCTGGCACGGCAACTGCATCCCTTGAAGGCGGAACCACCAACCCTGTTCCCCAAGGAGAGCAAACCATGAAACGCGTTCAGCAAGGCTTCACCCTGATCGAACTGATGATCGTCGTGGCGATCATCGGCATCCTGGCGGCGGTTGCGCTGCCGGCCTATCGCGACTACAGCGTCCGCGCCAAGGTCAGCGAACTGGTGCTCGCCGCGTCGTCGGCCAAGACGAGCGTCGCGGAGTTCGTGAACACCTATGGTGTGATGCCCGATACCGCCTCGGTGGCGATCGAGTCGCAAGTGTCCAAGTATGTCGCGTCGACGGGTTACACCGGCACCGATGCGTCGAACGGCTTTATCGAGGTGACCGCGACGGCCGCCGAGCCGGCCATCAGCGGTGCCCAGCTCCGTCTGCAGGGCCTCGCACAAGGTGGCCAAGTCGTCTGGACCTGCAACACGACCGGTACCGCCACTCCGATCCTCCCGAAGTACCTGCCGTCCAGCTGCAAGTGATCCTGCCTGTGGCATGAGGAGGGCCCCGCAAGGGGCCTTCTTTCATTTGGCTGCCGAATGCGAAGATTCCATGAATGCCCACTCGCTGTCGACCAAGCCTGTGACGGGCGCCCGCCAGACGATGTGGAGCCGGGATCTCGCACTGCCGTTCGAGCCCTGGGCGGTGTTGTGGGCCCTGGCACTTGCCACGCCATGGCTGCTGCCGACGCACATGATTCCATGGCGGGCGTTTCATGCGGACTGGCTGATGGCGCTGGTGCTGCTGCCGGCAGCATTCTGGGCCGCGCTGCGGCGTCGCGAGGCGTTCCTTGTGCCCCTGGCCGCGCTCGGCGTGCTCGGCGTGGCCTGTGTGCCGCTGCTGCAGTGGGCGGGCGGGATGCTGAGCTTCGCCGGCGACGCCTGGATTGCCGCGATCTACCTCTTCGGGTTTGCGCTCGCCATCACGACCGGTGCGCGCTTTCAGCAGGTGGCGCCGGGCCGACTCGTGGACACGATGTTTGCCGCCATCGCCGTCGCGGGGTTGGTCTCGGTGGGAATCGCGCTCTGGCAGTGGCTGAGGCTGGGCCCGCTGCGCTGGGCGGACTTCGACTTCATCCTTCACTACCCGGGGCTGGGCTATCGCCCGTTCGGCAACCTGGGGCAGTCCAACCATCTGGCCACTTTGCTGGTCTGGTCGCTGATCGCCGTCTGGTGGGCCTACCTGTCGGGGCGTGCTCGCGGAGCGATCACGATCGGCGCCGCGGCCTTTCTGATCGTCGGCATCACGGCCACGCAATCGCGCACGGCGTGGCTGGAGACGGCCGTGTTGCTGGCTGGCGCAGCGCTGTGGCACCGTTCACTCAAGGCCCGTCATTGCCTGCCGGGATTGATCGGGTTGGCGCTATTGGCGGTCGCCCTCGCCGCGGGCTGGGCGACCATCAATCGCATCCTGGACCAGGAAGCCGCTCGCTCGCTGGCAGCAGAGATGTCGGCGGGCCTGCGGCCTGCAGCCTGGCGGTTATTCGTCGACGCGGCGCTCCAGCACCCCTGGGTCGGTTGGGGCTGGAACCAGATCGCGCTCGCGCAGTCTTCCGTGGCGCTCGACCACCCCACCCTGCACTACTCGTTCCAGAACGCACACAACGTCGTGCTCGACCTCGTGGTGCAGAACGGCCTGCCGCTGGGACTGCTGATCGCGCTCGGTCTTGCCGCATGGATGCTGGCCAAGGCGCGCCGCGTCGACACCGCTGCGGCCTGTTTGTTGTGGCTCGCAGTGGCCGTGCTCGGCGTTCACGCGCTGGTCGAATTCCCGCAGAACTATGCCTACTTCCTGTTGCCGGCCGGCCTGATGATCGGTGCACTCGAGGCGATGTTCCCCATGAGAGCGGTGTTGCGCGTCAGCCGCTGGGCGATCTTGGGCGCCTTGTCGTTGGCGGTGGTGTCGACCGCGTGGGTGGGCATCGAGTACAACATCGCCGAACGCAATCTCGAGCGGCTGCGGTTCGAGCGCGCACACGTCGGCCCATCGCGCAACAGCCAGGCGCCCGATCTCATGCTGCTGACCCAGCTGCGCGAGTTTCTGCGGGCACTGCGGCTGCGCCCGGAAGCCGGCATGACCGAAGATCAGCTCGAACTGATGCGCCGGGTGACCCGGCAGTACCCGTCGGACGGCAACCACCTGGCGCTCGCGGCCATGGAGGGTCTCAACGGCAAGCCCGACGAGGCGGCCCGCATGCTCGAGCGCATGTGCCGGATGGTTCCGGCGCAGCGCTGTCGCGACGCGCTGGCGGCATGGGGGGAAATGGCGAAGACGACGGCGGCGTTGGCGCAGGTCGTCGTGCCCTCGCCGGAGGGGGTTCAGCGATGAACTGAATGGGGTTCGCGAGCGTCGGCAACGCCGAAGGCCCAACCCCGAAAGCCGGGCGCTATATTCGCCCCGGTCCGGCCCATCGAAGCGAGAGCGTTCGTGATCGTCGATGGGCGGTACCGACGCAACCATGCCCGACGAACTTTGGCACCATCACTCGCCGCGGCTGAACCCGATCGGGCGTGAGCCCGGCGCGAGGGATTGAACCCCGCTTTCCTCGACCGCGTTCGGGTGGTGGCCGTCGCTGCGGCGGTCGCCGCGCCGGTGTTGCTGGCCTTCAGCGCGCCGCCGTCGCCGACGGTGTTGAACGGCCTGCTTGCACTCGGGCTCTGGGGCAGCGTGCTGTCGCTCAGCCGCCAGTTTGCGCCCGAGTCCGCGCGCGCCGTGACCGCGTTGATCGCGGCAGGCGTGTGCGTGGCCGTCGGGGCGCTGTTGGCCGCGCTGCTCGGTGCGTTGCCGTCGGGGATCGCGGCAGGTGCGATCGGCGTGTTGCTCGGCTCGTCGCTCGTGTCGTACGCCGCTGCGACCGATGGCGCGATGCGCGCGGGTGCGTCGATCCGCGGCCTCTGGTGGGGCCTCGTGGTGGCGGGGGTCCTGAGCGCGGTGATCGCCGGGATGCAGGTTTTCGCACCCGACTGGCCTGACGGAACGTGGATCGCGCGCTCGGCACTGCCCGGGCGCGCGGGCGGCAACCTCCGCCAACCGAACCACCTGAGCTCGCTGGCGCTGTGGGCGATGGTGGCGCTGGTCCCACTTGCCGGAGCCGAACGGCGGCGCTGGCCGGCGGTGCTGGTCGGGTACCACCTGCTGCTGCTGTCGGTGGTGCTGAGCGGGTCGCGAACCGGGATTCTCGGCACGCTGATCCTCGCCTTGTGGGGCCTGCTGGACCGGCGCCTTCCGAGTCGCGCACGTCGTCTCCTGGGCGCGACGCCCGCGTTGTTCGCGCTGCTGTGGTTCGGCGTGGCGGCCTGGGCGCACGTCTCCGGTCACCTGTTCGGTGCCGAGGGGCACGTGTCGCTCGGCGGCTCCGCGGACATCTCGAGCTCGCGTTTTGGCATCTGGTCCAATGCGCTATCGATGCTCGCCAACGAGCCGTGGACCGGCGTCGGCTACGGTGAATTCAACATCGCCTGGACGCTGAGCGCATTTCCCGGCCGCCCGACCGCGTTCTTCGACCACACCCACAACCTGCCGCTGCAGCTGCTCGTCGAGCTGGGCATCCCGTTGGGCGGCTTCGTGCTCGTCCTCTTGCTGATCGCGCTGGTGCAGGCCGCGCGCCGCGCCTGGGCCTGCGATGGCGAGCACGGGCTGGCGCGACGTGCCGCGTTCATGGTCGTGTTGATGATCGGCCTGCACAGCATGCTGGAGTACCCGTTGTGGTACGCGTATTTCCTGCTGCCGACCGCGTTCGCATGGGGTTTCGCGCTGGCGCCGGGTTCGCCCCCCGGGTCGGGTCCGGCACTGCCGGCTAACGCGCGCAGCAGCCGCACACTGGCAATCGCCGGGCTCGCGCTGGCCATCGGTGCGGCCGCGGCGGTGCTCGACTACTGGCGCGTGGTCGTCATCTACGAGCCCGGCGACAGTGCCGCACCGTTGGAAGAGCGCATCGAGCGCGGGCAGCGCAGTCCGCTGTTCGGCCAGCATGCCGACTATGCAGCGGCCACCGCCTATGGTGAGCCCAAGGCACCCTTGTCGCCGTCGCAGCAGCTGGCGTTCCGGCGCGCGCCGCACCAGTTGCTCGACGTGCGGCTGATGATCGCCTGGGCGCAGGCGCTGGCGGCCGAGGGCCAGTCCGACAAGGCGCGCTGGCTGGTGGCGCGCATCCGCGAGTTCCGCAACCCCGGCGCCGACGAGTTCTTCGCGCCTTGCCGGCAGCCCGACCCGCCGGCCTCTGCTTTCCAGTGCCAGGCGCCACAGCGCACGGTGCCCTGGCGCCAGTTCACGCGCTAGGCGCCCGCCGTCATCCCGGATTCGGTGCTGTCCAGTGCCCCGATCGGCCACCGCTCTTCTCGAGCAGCCGGATGTCGTCCATCACCATGCTGCGGTCCACCGCCTTGCACATGTCGTAAACGGTGAGCAGACCCACCTGCACCGCGGTCAAGGCTTCCATCTCGACACCCGTGCGGCCGAACGTCTCGGCCCGCGCGGTGCAGTGCACGGCGCCGCTCGCAGCGTCGACTTCGAAGTCGACGCTGACGCGGGTCAACGGCAGCGGGTGGCACAGCGGAATCAGCTCCGCCGTGCGCTTGGCCGCCTGGATCGCGGCGATGCGCGCGACCGCGATGACGTCACCCTTGCTGGCCTGCCCGGCGGCGATCAGCGCCAGCGTCTCCGGCTGCATGCGAATGCTGCCGCGCGCGCGCGCCACGCGGTGCGTCTCGGCCTTGCCGGCGACGTCGACCATGTGGGCCTGGCCCTGCGCGTCGAAATGGGTCAACGGGGGTTCGGGTCGGGGCATGGCAAGGGGCCGATTGATCGCCGTTAACAAGGGGGCAACGCGGTGGTGCGATCATAGGCGGCCTGAAGGGGCCAGTCCCTTCGAGAGCCCCGACCCGGGGCCTGCCGCGATTGCCGCGGGCACGCCGATGAACCGCACACATCCCGACGCCAGACCCAAGCGCAGCCGAGCGCGCTCGCGCCGCGCCATCGCATGGGTGCTGTCGTTGGCCGTCGTGCTGGCGGGCCCGGCGTGGCCCCAGGTGCGGCTGCCTTCGTTGGGGGAGTCTGCGTCGGACGAGGTGTCGGTGTCCGCCGAACGGCGCCTTGGCGAGCAGATCATGCGCGAGGCGAGGCGCGATCCCGACTACCTCGATGACCCGGTGCTGCTCGAATACCTGCAGTCGGTCTGGAACCCGTTGGTGCACGCGGCGCGCGAACTCGGCAACATCACGCCCGACATCGACGCCAACTTCCCGTTCGAGGCGTTCCTGGTCCGGGATCGGACCGTCAACGCGTTCGCCCTGCCGGGCGGCTACGTCGGCGTGAACCTGGGGTTGATCAATCTGACCGCTTCTGCCGACGAGCTGGCCTCGGTGCTGGCGCACGAGCTGTCGCACGTGACTCAGCGGCACATCGCGCGCAGCATCGGCGTCGGTCAGCGGCAGAGTCTGCTGGCGCTGGCCGGGCTCATCCTCGGCGTGCTGGCCGCGCGCAGCAATCCCGACGCGGCCCAGGCGGCGATCATGAGCGGCCAAGCGGCGGCGGCGCAGGGACAACTGAACTTCTCGCGCGACATGGAGCGCGAGGCCGATCGCATCGGCTTTTCAGTGCTGAGCGACGCCGGCTACTCGCCGGCCGGCATGGGGCACATGTTCGAGAAGCTCGACTACGCCAACCGACTCAACGACAGCGGCGCCTATCCCTACCTGCGCAGTCACCCGCTGACGACCGAGCGGATTGCCGAGGCCCAGGCCCGCCTCGGCACCGCACCCGCGCGGCCGCCGGCCATCACCCGACCCGAGCATGCGCTGATGCAGGCGCGCGCACGCGTGCTGATGGAAACCACCGTGCAGGCACGGCAGCGTCTGCAGGATCTCGACACCGCGCTCGCGGCACCCAAGGACGATCGCCTGGCGGCGCTCTACGCGAGCGTGCTGGCATCGGTGATGCTGCACAGCTTCACGCGCGCGGCCGCAGCCTACGCCGAGGGCGACCGTCTGGTGGCGACTGGCTCGCAGCACCCGCGCAGGGTTCGCGAGTGGGCCCTGCTGGGCGTGGAAATGGCGGTGGCGCAAGGCGATTCGGCCACCGCCGAGCGGCGCCTGGCGGCCCTGCCGGCCGACGGGTCGCGGCCGCGCCTGATGCTGGAATCGCAGGCGGCGCTGCTGTCGACCGACGCGGCGCTCCTCAAGCGGCGCTGCGAGTCGCTGCAGAGCTGGACCAGCGACCACCGCGTCGACGCGCTGGCGTGGAGCGCGCTGTCGTCGTGCGCCGAGCGACAGGGCCAGACCTTGCGCGCCGTGCGCGCCCAGGCCGAGGCTCGCGCCGCGCTGGGCGACTGGGCAGGCGCCATCGACCGGCTGCGCGCCGGGCAGCGCCTGGCGCGCTCCGGCGGCGCGCAGGACTTCATCGAGGCGTCGGTGATCGACGCGCGGCTGCGCGAGATCGAGGCTCAGCGCCGCGCACTGATGGACGACATGCGGGGCAAGGGCCCGCAGTGAGACTGTCGCCGTCGAAAGCCGACCCTGCGCGCCTCAAGGTGCGGCCGGGGTGAACAGACGCTCGATCGCGGTGTCGATCACCACTCCGGCCACGCTGTAGATCAGCGAGCCGATCAGCGCGGCGCCGAAGCCGGCGACATTGAAGCTGTCGCCGAGCAGGCTGGCCGCCGCCCAGAACATCAGCGCGTTGATGACGAACAGGAACAGCCCGAGCGTCAGCAGCGTCACCGGAAGCGTCAGCAGCACCAGCAGCGGTCGCACGAGGGTGTTCAGCAGGCCCAGCACGAGCGCGGCCGCCATCGCCGCGCCGAAGCTTGCGACGTGCACGCCGGGGTACAGCTGTGCCACCAGCAGCAGCGCAGCGGCCAACAGCAGCCATCGCACGATCAGCTTCATGGCCGCGAGCATACCTCTGCGTCGAGGCGCTCCAGAGGGACGCCGCTGATGCGCCGCGGCGACAGAAAAGCGCTCCACGAGGGAGAAAAGCGTTCTCCACGAGGGAAAAGCGCTTCTCATCGAGTAAAGCTCGCTGTACCATCGCGCCCGCAGGGATCAAGAGAAACGAGAGTCCACGCGGCTCTCACCGGATTCCGGCACATCAACCACTCACGTGATGGAGAGATTTCAAATGGCAACTGCGAAGAAGGCGAAGAAGGCTGCGAAGAAGGCCCCGGCC
>DATIFD010000186.1:0-3233 GCA_035455385.1 Burkholderiaceae bacterium | reverse complement strand
TCGCCGGCCTCGTGCGGCTGCGCGAAGACGGCACGCTCGACCTGCTGCCACTGCTCGCGCAGGTGGTCGACGAGCCCGACGCGCGCCGCGGCGCGACGCTGTTCCACCACGCGCTGGCCGCTGCGCTGGCACGCTGGGTCGTCAAGGCGTCGCAATCGAGCGGTCTGCGCACAGTCGCGTTGTCCGGCGGCTGCCTGCTCAACGCGCTGCTCGCGTGGCTGCTCGATGCCCGTCTCAGCGCGGCCGGCCTGCGCGTGCTGCAGGCGCGGCAGGCCCCACCCAACGACGGTGGCATCTCGCTCGGCCAGGCCTGGGTCGCGGTCTGTCGCGGCATGGCAGGGAGCTGAAGCCGTGTGTCTGGCGATCCCGGTGCGCGTGGTCCTGCGGGTCGACGACACGAACGCGGTCGTCGACCTCGACGGTGTGCGCAAGACGATCTCGCTGGCGCTGGTCGACGACGTGCAGGTCGGCGACTACGTGATCGTGCACGTCGGCCACGCGCTGGCCAAGCTCGATCCGGCGCAGGCCGAGCGCACGCTGGCGCTGTTCGCCGCCGCGTCGGCGGAGCCCCGCGCATGAAGTACATCGACGAGTTTCGCGACGGCGCGCTGGCGCGGCGCATCGCTGCGGCGATCGCCGCCGAAGCCGACGCCGACCGACGCTATTCGTTCATGGAGTTCTGCGGCGGCCACACGCACGCGATCTCGCGCTACGGCATCGGCGATCTGCTGCCGCCGTCCGTGCGCATGGTGCACGGCCCCGGCTGCCCGGTGTGCGTGCTGCCGATCGGCCGCCTCGACCTGGCGCTGCAGCTCGCGCTCGAACGCCGCGTCGTGCTGTGCACCTACGGCGACTGCCTGCGCGTGCCGGCCTCCGGCGGCCTGTCGCTGCTGAAGGCCAAGGCGCGCGGCGCCGACGTGCGGATGGTCACGTCGCCGGCCGACGCGCTGGCCATCGCGCGCGCCGAGCCGGCGCGCGAGGTGGTGTTCTTCGCGATCGGCTTCGAGACCACCGCGCCGCCCACCGCGCTGGTGATCCGCGACGCCGCGCGCGTGAGGGTCCCGAACTTCAGCGTCGTCTGCAGCCACGTGCTGACACCGGCGGCGATCACGCACATCCTCGAGTCGCCCGAGGTGCGGCGCCTCGGCACGCTGCCGCTGGACGGCTTCGTCGGCCCGGCGCACGTGTCTACCGTGATCGGCAGCCGGCCGTACGAGTTCTTTGCCGAGGAGTACGGCAAGCCGGTGGTGATCGCCGGCTTCGAGCCGCTCGACGTGATGCAGGCTGTTCTGATGCTGCTGCGCCAGGTCAACGAGGGCCGTGCCGAGGTCGAGAACGAGTTCAGCCGCGCCGTCACGCGCGACGGCAACGTCAAGGCACAAGCGCTGGTGGCCGAGGTGTTCGAGCTGCGGCGCTCGTTCGAGTGGCGCGGCCTCGGCGAGGTGCCCTACAGCGCGCTGCGCATCCGCGAGGCCTTCGCTCGCTACGACGCCGAACGCCGTTTCGACCTCGTCACGCGTCCGGTGGCCGACAACAAGGCCTGCGAGTGCGGCGCGATCCTGCGCGGCGTCAAGCAGCCGCGCGACTGCAGGCTGTTCGGCACCGTATGCACGCCCGAGAACCCGATCGGCTCGTGCATGGTGTCGTCCGAAGGTGCCTGCGCTGCCTACTACGGCTACGGCCGCTGGCGCGACATTCCGGTGGTGGTCCAAGCATGAGCGCAGTGCGCAACGGTTACGTGCGCCCGCTCGACCTCAAGCACGGCCGGGTCGACCTGTCGCACGGTGCGGGCGGCCGCGCGATGGCGCAGCTGATCGAGCAGCTGTTCGCCGCCGCGCTCGACAACGAGTGGCTCGCGCAGCGCAACGACGCCGCGCTGCTGCAGCGGCCCGACGGCCGCATCGTCGTCTCGACCGACGGCCACGTGGTGTCGCCGCTGTTCTTTCCCGGCGGCGACATCGGCTGCCTGGCGGTGCACGGCACGATCAACGACGTCGCGATGCTCGGCGCGCGGCCGCTGGCGCTGAGTGCCGGCTTCATTCTCGAGGAGGGTCTGCCGCTGGCCGACCTGAAGCGCATCGTCGACTCGATGGCGCGCGCCGCGCGCGACGCCGGCGTGCCGGTGGTCACCGGCGACACCAAGGTGGTCGAGGCCGGCAAGGGCGACGGCGTGTTCATCACCACCACCGGCATCGGCGTCGTGCCGCCGCACATCACGATCGGCGGCGACCGCGCGCGGCCCGGCGACGCCGTTCTGCTGTCGGGATCGATCGGCGACCACGGCATGGCGGTGATGTCGCAGCGCGACTCGCTCGCGTTCGGCAGCGAGATCGTCTCCGACACCGCGGCGCTGCACGGGCTGGTGGCGGCGATGCTGACGGCGGCACCCGACGTGCGCGTGCTGCGCGACCCGACGCGCGGCGGGTTGGCGACCACGCTCAACGAGATCGCCGCGCAGTCGAGCGTCGGCGTGCTGATCGACGAGGCTGCGATCCCGGTGCGCGCCCAGGTGCAGGCGGCGTGCGAGTTCCTCGGCCTCGACCCGCTGTACGTCGCCAACGAAGGCAAGCTGATCGCGATCTGCGCGCCCGGGGACGCCGAGCGCCTGCTGGCGGCGATGCGCGCGCACCCGCTGGGGCGCGGCGCGGCGATCATCGGCGAGGCGATTCCCGACCCGCACCATTTCGTGCAGATGGACACCTCGTTCGGTGGCCGCCGCATCGTCGACTGGCTGACCGGCGAGCAGCTGCCGCGGATCTGCTGATGCGCATCCTCCTGCTCGCGCACGCCTTCAACAGCCTGACCCAGCGGCTCTGGGTCGAGCTGACCGAGGCCGGCCACGACCTCTCGGTCGAGCTCGACGTCAACGACAGCGTGACGGCCGAGGCGGTCGCGCTCTGGCGACCCGAGCTCATCGTCGCGCCGTTTCTCAAGCGCCGGATTCCCGAGTCGGTGTGGCGCCGCCACCGCTGCATCGTGATCCATCCGGGGATCCGGGGCGACCGCGGGCCCTCGGCGCTGGACTGGGCGATCGTCGACGGCGAGACGGCGTGGGGCGTCACCGCGCTCGAGGCGAACGGCGAGATGGACGCGGGAGACGTCTGGGCGTCGGTCGACTTCCCGATGCGGAACGCGACCAAGGGCAGCCTTTACCGCAACGAAGTCACCGAAGCGGCCGTGGCCGCACTGCGCCTCACGCTCGAGCGCCTGGCACGGGGCGAGCGGCCGGAGCC
>DATIFD010000185.1:0-2665 GCA_035455385.1 Burkholderiaceae bacterium | reverse complement strand
GGCGCAGGGCCAGGTCGATGCGGAAGACGAAGCCTTCGTCGGTGACCTCGCCGATCAGCGCGTGCAGGCGCTTGGCCACGCGCAGAAAGGTCTCGTGGGCGCTGGAGCCCGAGCGGGTGTGGCCCTCGTCGCCGTACAGGTAGACCAGGTCGATGTCCGACGACACGTTGAGCTCGCGCGCGCCGAGCTTGCCCATGCCGACGATCCAGAAGTCGATGCGCTGGCCGTCGGCATCGAGCGGCGCGCCATGCACCGATTCCTCGTCGCGCAGGGCCTGGTCCAGCGCGCGCTCGAGCGCCACCTCGGCCAAGGCCGTCATCGCCGAGGTCACCGTCTCCAGCGGCGCCGCCTGCTCGACATCGAGCACGACCAGCCGCTCGATCACGGCATGGCGCGCAACGCGCAGCGCCGCGGCCAGCGAGTAGCCCTGCCCCAGGAAATGCTCGACCGCCTGCTCGATCGACGCCGCATCGGGCACACCGGGGGCGAGCACGCCAAGTTCGCTGCCGAAGCGCCGACGCACCCGCTGCACGTAACGGCTGTAGTCGGCGCCGCCCAGCGCGGCGTTGGAGGTGGCGGTCGGGTTGTTCACGACACGTGCGCCTGAACGTCCTATACAGGTCGGTGTGCTAGATTGGGTTTGGCCGCGGGGAGCCGACCCACGAGCCATACAACACGCGCAGCGCGCCGGGGCGCCCGAGCCGGTCTAGCTTCATTCGATGTCCCCCGCCTCCACCGTCATCGCGTCGCGCGGCCCCCTGTGGCACTGGTCGACCCGGGCCCTGCGGCTGTTGGTCGGTCTGTTGCTCGCGCTGTGGAGCCTACTGCTGGCCGCGTGGCTGACTCTGTACTGGGGGATTTTGCCGCACGCCGACGAGTGGCGCCCTCGCATCGAGCAACTCGCCAGCGGCGCATTGGGCGTGCCGGTGCGCATCGGGCAGATCAAGGTGCGCTCGGGGGGCTGGATTCCGGCCGCGGAGCTGCGCGATGTCGTGATCCACGACGCCCACGGCCGCGAGGCGTTGCGCCTGCCGCGGGTGGCCGCGGCGTTGTCGGTACCTTCGCTGCTCACGCTGCAGCTGCGGTTCGAGCAGTTGCTGATCGACGATGCGCAGCTCGTCGTGCGGCGCGATGCCAAGGGCCACATCAGCGTCGGTGGGCTCGAGATGGCCGGTGAGGTCGGCGGCGAGGGGGAGGCGCGGGCGGCGGTCGATTGGTTCTTCAAGCAGCATGAATTCGTGATGCGCGGGGCCACGCTGACATGGGTCGACGATCAGCGCGGCGCTGCGCCGCTGCTGCTGAGCGACACCTTGGTCGTCGTCCGCAACGGCCTGCTCAGCCACGAACTGCGCGTCGATGCCACACCCGAACCGGCCTGGGGCGGGCGCTTCTCGCTGCGCGCGCGCATGCACCAGTCGCTGGTCGACCGCGCCGGCGACTGGCAGCGCTGGCGCGGCACGCTGCAGGCCGACCTGCCGCACGTCGAGGTGGCGCGGCTGCGCGACTACGTGGACCTGCCGTTCGAGCTGAACGAGGGCCGCGGCGCGCTGCGCGCGTGGGTCGACGTGGCCGACGGCCGGCCCAGCGGCGCAACCGTGGACGTGGCGCTGCGCGACGTCGCGTTGCGGCTGTCGCGACAGGTGCAGCCGCTGCGCTTCGAGCGGCTGAGCGCCCGTCTCGAGGGCGAGCAGCGGCCGCAGCAGGCGCGGGTGTCGGCGCGGCGCCTGAGCTTCGCCACCTTCGATGGCGTGGTCTGGGACGACAGCAACGTCGCTGTCAGCTGGCGCACTGCCGACAACGCCGCCGGCGAGTCGCAATGGGTGGCCGGCGAGTTTTCCGCCGACCGCCTCGACCTGGGGTCGATGGCCAACATCGCGGCACGCGTGCCGCTGGGCGAAGCTGTGCGCAAGGGGCTGGCCGAGCTGGCGCCGCGCGGCACCGTGCACGACCTCGTCGCACGGTGGGACGGACCGCTGGACGCGCCACGTCAGTACCAGGTGAACGCGCGCATCACGGGGCTGTCGATTGCGGCTGGTGCGATGCACGAGGGCGTGGGTCGTCCCGGTTGGCTGAATGCCGACATCGACCTGCAGGCCAGCGAGCTCGGCGGCGATGCGCGGCTGGCGATCGCCAACGGTGCAATCGAGTTCCCTGGCGTGTTCGAGAAGGCCGTGGTGCCGCTGAAGCGCTTCGACGCGCAACTCGGCTGGCGCATCGGCGCCGCGCAGCCCCAGGGCCGGCCGATCGAGTTGCGCGTCAAGGAAGCCCGCTTCGAGAACGACGACGCACGCGGCGAGCTGACGCTGAGTTGGCACACCGGTGCGGGCGCCGGCTTTGGCCGCGGCGGCCGCTTCCCCGGAGTGCTCGACCTGCGCGGCAAGCTTGCCGACGGCCGCGCCACGAGCGTTGCGCGCTACATGCCGCTCGGCTTGCCGCACGAGGCGCGCGACTACGTGCAGCGCGCCATCCTGGGCGGCACGGTGGCCAGCGCGGCTTTCGAGGTCAGGGGGGACCTGTGGGACTTTCCGTTTCACGACCCGCGGGTCGCGCGAGACGGCGTCTTCCGCATCGCAGGGCGCGCCGAGGACGTGGTGTTCGCCTACGTGCCGCCGGGTCCACCGGGCGCTGCCACGACCGAATCGTGGCCCGTGATCACGCAGGCCGC
>DATIFD010000184.1:0-3045 GCA_035455385.1 Burkholderiaceae bacterium | reverse complement strand
GGTGAGCTTCGGGCTTTCTTCCATGGCCGGTGCCTGTTGATGCATCCAGTGGCTGTATTTTTATACAGATGAGGCAAGAATGCAAAACCCCCATGACCGTAGCGTCGTGATCCTCGGCACCGGGGGAACGATCGCCGGCGTCGCGCCGTCGGGCCAGAGCGACCTGTCGTACCAGGCGGCACAGCTGGGTGTCGACGCGCTGGTGCGCGCCGTGCCCGAGCTCGCCGGGGTGCCGCTGCAGGCCGAGCAGGTGGCGCAGGTCGACAGCAAGGACATGACGCACGCGGTCTGGCAGGTGTTGGCGCAGCGGGTGCATCACCACCTGGTGCGCGACGAGGTGGCCGGCGTCGTGGTCACCCACGGCACCGACACGATGGAGGAGAGCGCCTACCTGCTGCACCGCGTGCTCGCACCGAACAAGCCGGTCGTGCTCACTGGCGCGATGCGCCCGGCCAGCTCGCGCCAGGCCGACGGGCCCGACAACCTGCGGCAGGCGGTCGCGCTGGCGCGCGAGCCCGGGGCACACGGCGTGCTGGTGGCGATGGCGGGCACCGTGCACGGCGCGGCCGACGTGCGCAAGACGCATCCGCACAGACTCGACGCCTTTGGCTCGGGCGACGTGGGGCCGCTGGCGCGCTTCGAGGACGACGGGCGCCTACGTCGGCTGCGCGCCTGGCCGTCGGGCGACGCACTGGGCATCGCGCTGCTCGACGCCGACCCCGCCACGTGGCCGGTGGTGGAAGTCGTGACCAGCCACGCCGGAGCCAGCGGCGCGCTGATCGACGCGTTGGCGCGCAGCGGTGCCAAAGGCGTCGTGATCGCCGCCACCGGCAACGGCACGGTGCATCAGGCGATCGAGCAGGCGCTGCGCGATGCCGCTTGGTCGGGCATGCGCGTGCTGCGCGCCACGCGCTGCGGCGACGGCGCGATCCTGGAGGCCGACGAAGCGGTGGCCGAGCGGCCCGCCGCCGGCGCGCTGACGCCGGCCAAGGCGAGGGTGGAGCTGTTGCTGAGGCTGCTCGGCGGCAACTGAAGGTTGGGCCCGCCGCCTCAGGCCACGCTGAACGCGACGTCGATGTTGCCTCGCGTCGCGTTGGAATACGGGCACACCTCGTGCGCCGTCTTCACCAGCGCTTCGACCGTGGCCTTGTCCAATCCGGGCACGTTGACGGCCATCGCCACCGCGATGCCGAAGGCGCCGGGCTTGCCTGCCATCGTGCCGATGGAAACGTCGGCCTTGATCGACACCTCCTTGGGCAGCGCGATCTTCTGGCGCGCGGCGACCGCCTTCAACGCACCGATGAAGCAGGCCGAATAGCCCGACGCGAACAACTGCTCGGGGTTGGTGCCGGGGCCATCGTCGCCGCCCAGCGCCTTGGGCGTCGAGAGTTGCAGCTTGATCTTGCCGTCAGATGATTCGGTCGTACCGGTGCGGCCGCCGGTGGACGTCGCGTGTGCGGTGTAGAGGGCTTTCTGGATCGCCATGGAAGTTCTCCGTAGGTCTGGACGTTTGGTCGTGCGCTGCTCTGGCCGTCGCTCAGGCGGCGCGCGAGGATGGAAGGGCGGAGTCGCTGATCTGTTTGCGCAGCGCCTTCAGGCGCGCCGTAAGCGCTGCAAGCTCGTCGAAGGAACAACCTGACGCGCAGGCAATTTGCCCTGGCACGGCGTGAGCCTTGTTCTTCAGCGCGCGTCCCTGGGGCGTGAGCCGCAGCAGCACGCGGCGCTCGTCGGCCGTGTCGCGCAGGCGGCGCACCAACTCGGCCGACTCCAGCCGCTTGAGTAGCGGGGTCAGCGTGCCGGAGTCCAGCGTCAGCCGTTCGCCGAGCTGCGAGACGGTGATGCCGTCGCCCTCCCACAGCACCAGCATCACCAGGTACTGCGGGTAGGTGAGGCCCAGCGGGTCGAGCAGCGGCTTGTAGAACTTGGTCATCGCCAGTGACGCCGAATACAGCGCGAAGCAAAGCTGATGGTCGAGTCTCAGCCACTCGGCGCGTTGGGCGGCAGATGCAACTTGACGGGTCATCGGCGTTAACTATAGCGGGCAATTAAATTGCACACAATGGATAGGGACTTCGAAACGGCTGACGATCGGCCACCGGTGGCAGGCTTCTCGCCCTCGGGCAGCGCAATGCGTGGCGCTCAGGCACCGTGAAAGGCGTGGTCAGCCGACAGGGGTGGCGCCGCGGTGCGGGGATCTCGCGGCGCAGCGCAGTGGCGCAGTGGGCTCGTCGGATGGGCGCAGTGCGCGGGCTCAGGCGGCGAGCCGGTCGTGCTGGCTTTCTTGCGACTCGCCCAGCGGATCGCGCCTGTCGTTGCCCACGAACGGCAGCGACTGTTCGCGCCGATCGACCGTGCGCACCAGGACCAGCGCACGCGTCGGCGATTCCCAGCGCGAGGGTCGCGCCACCGAACTCACCGCCTCCCATGCGGCCGAGAGGATCGCGACGCCGACACCGATGAGGGCCATCAGATACAGAGCTGACACATCGTTCTCCTGGTTGCCTGTGCTGCTGCTCGCGTGTGCCGCGCACTGGCAGCGCCCTTCTTCGTCAGCAGGCGGCGGATTCTTCAGCCGGCGGTCGTGGCGCGGGCGGCAACATGTCGCGGAGCGACGGGCAGGGCGTCGCCCTCCCACGCACCCATGGGTGTGAATTTGCCCAGCGGCGCCGAGGGCTCAGCCGCCAGTCGTGATGGATTCAATCTCCGTGTGCAACTCGAGCCAACGCTCCTCCAGCATCGCCGTCTCGGCTGCGATGTGGTTGAGCCGCCTGCCGTGCTCGGCCATCTCGTGGCTGGGCACCGAGCCCGCCACGAGCGCCGCCTCGAGTTGGCCCCTCTCGACCCCGAGCTTCTCGAGCCGGGTGTCGATCTGCGCGATCTCGAGGCGAAGCGGGCGCGTGCGATTGGCCAGTTGCGCGCGCGACTGCGCCTGCAGCTTGCGCTCGTCGCGCCGATTGGCGCCTGAGAGCGATGCAGCAGCCTTCGGCGCGGATGTCGGTGCAGCCGCAGGCACGGATGGGGCCAACGCGGCGCCGCGTCCGGGCC
>DATIFD010000183.1:0-3781 GCA_035455385.1 Burkholderiaceae bacterium | reverse complement strand
GACCCCGACGGCACCACCACCGGCCACGGCTGCGCAAGCAGCGCCAGCTGCGCACGGGCGACGCGTCGCGCCTCGTCGACGTAGCCGCTGGTGTACGCCGGCTGGCCGCAGCAGCCCTGGTCGTGCGGAAACACCACCTCGATGCCGGCCGCGCGAATGAGCTCGATCGCGTCCATCCCCGCCTGCGGGGCCATCAGGTCGACGACGCAGGTGCCGAAGAAGTAGACCTGGCGCGGCCGCGCGGGGCCCGACGCCTGCGACGCCGCGCTCACGCTAGACGTCCTCTCCGACCATCTCGATCGCGCCGCACGGGCATTCGGACACGCACATGCCGCAGCCCTTGCAGTAGTCGTAGTTGAACTGGAAGCGCCGCCCCGGGCCGAGCTTGATCACCGCGTTGTCGGGGCACACGCCGTAGCAGTTGTCGCACTCGAAGCAGTTGCCGCACGACAGGCAACGCCGCGCCTCGAACAGCGCGTTGTCCTCGGTGAGGCCGCCTTGCACCTCGTCGAAGCTGCTGGTGCGCCGCGCCAGATCGAGCTGCGGGCGCACGGTCTTCGGCGCATCGCTGTAGTACCAGGGGTTCAGGCGGTCGAAGGTCGCGACCGCGTGCTTCGGCGCGGGTTGCAGCGTCGTGCCGCGCAGCCAGGCATCGATGTGGCGTGCCGCCTTCTTGCCATGGCCCACCGCGACGGTCACGTTGCGTTCGGCAGGCACCATGTCGCCGCCTGCGAACAGCCCGGCGCGGCCGGTCATCATCGTCGCCGGATCGACCTGCACGACGCCGTCATCGACCTCGAGCCCCGGCACGCCGTGCAGCAGCGACAGGTCGACGTCCTGCCCGAGCGCGAGCACCAGCGAATCGGCGGCCAGCGTCTCGAACTCGCCGGTCGGCTGCGGGTTGCCCTTGGCATCGAGCACCATCTTCTCGATCGTCAGTTCGCCGCCGCTGCCGTCGAGGCCGGCCTGCTTGATGGTCGACAGCCACTTGACCATCACGCCTTCCTCCAGCGCCTCCTCGACCTCGAAGTCGTGCGCCGGCATGCGCTCGCGCGTGCGGCGGTAGACGATCACCGCCTCGGTGGCGCCCAGCCGCTTGGCGGTGCGCGCGACGTCGAGCGCGGTGTTGCCGCCGCCGTAGACGACGACGCGACGGCCGAGCATCGGTTGGTCGGCGGCTTCCATCGAACGCAGCACGCTCACCGCGTCGAGGATGCGCGACGAGTCCTTGGCGGGGATGAACGCGCGCTTGGCGATGTGCGCGCCGACCGCGAGGAAAGCAGCGTCGAAACCTTCCATCGCCTCGTCGATGCGCTCGACCTTGCGACCCAGCTCGACGCGGATGCCCATCTCGACGATGCGCTGCATCTCGGCATCCAGCACGTCGCGCGGCAGCCGGTATTGCGGAATGCCGAAGCGCATCATGCCGCCCATCCGTGGACCCGCCTCGAACACCGTCACGCGGTGGCCGAGCCGACGCAGGTGGTAGGCCGCCGACATGCCCGACGGCCCGGCACCGACCACCAGCACGTGTTTGCCCGATTCGATCGGCGATACCTCGAAACGCCAGCCGCGCTTGAGCGCCTCGTCACCGAGGAAGCGCTCGACCGAGTTGATGCCCACCGGTTCGTCGAGCCGGCCGCGGTTGCACGCGCCCTCGCAGGTGTGATAGCAGACGCGCCCCATGATGGCCGGGAACGGGTTGTCGCGCGTCAGGTGCTGCCACGCGCTGCGATAGTCGCCGCCCTCGGCGTGGTAGAGCCAGCCCTGGATGTCTTCGCCCGCCGGACACTGCGCGTTGCACGGCGGCAGCCGATCGACGTACACCGGCCGTTGCGTGCGCCAGCTGCCGGTCTTGTTGGCGAGCGACGAGCCCGGGTCGAGGGTGATCGCGAAGGGCTTGTCCATCACGGCGCGCCGTCGTCGAGCAGCTTGAAGCGCCGGATGTTGCGGTCGGCCTCGTCCTGGATCGAGCGCAGCATCTCGGGGTAGCCGTTGGGGCCGAACAGGTGCGCGAAGCGCTTCTGCGGCTTGAGGTAGTCGTCCACCGGCACGCGGTGACGGATGCGGGTGACCGCGGTGACCTCGCCGTACAGGGCCTCGAAGACCGGAAAGATGCCGGTCTCGCGGGCCAGCCGCGCGAGCTTGATCGTGTCCTGGCTGGCGGCACCCCAGCCGAGCGGGCACGGCACCAGCACGTGCAGGTAGCGTGCACCGCGCAGGCTCATCGCCTTGGTCACCTTGGCCTCGAGGTCGCGCAGGTCGGCCACGGTGGCGGTGGCGACGTACGGGATCTCGTGCGCCATCGCGATCAGCGGCAGGTTCTTGCCCTTGCCGAACTCGGCGCCGGGGTGCGAACCCACGGCCATCGTGGTGGCCGTGCGCGCGGCCGGCGGCGTGGCCGAACTGCGCTGCACGCCGGTGTTCATGTAGGCCTGGTTGTCGTAGCAGACGTACAGCACGTCGTCGTTGCGCTCGAACATGCCCGACAGGCAGCCGAAGCCGATGTCGGTGGTGCCGCCGTCGCCGCCCTGTGCGATCACGCGCACGCCGTCACGGGCGCCCTTGCGCGCCTTGACCTTGAGCGCCGCCGCGATGCCGGTGCCCACAGCGGCCGCGTTGCCGAACAGCGAATGGATCCACGGCAGCTGCCACGACGTCTCGGGGTACGGCGTGGAGAACACCTCGAGGCAGCCGGTGGCGTTGGCCGCGATCAGGCGGCCGTCGGTGGCGCGCATCGCGGCGTCGACCACGTAACGTGCGCCGAGCGCCTCGCCGCAGCCCTGGCACGCGCGGTGGCCGCTGGTCAGCGAATTGCTGCGCGCGACCGAGGCCTGCACGCTGCGCTGCTCGGGCGCGAGCAGCCGGTTGCCGACCGTGAACGTGCCGGTCTGATAGAACTTGATCGGGGCCTGCACGGTGTCAGCTCACTTTCGATGCCACGGTGCCGACGTCGCGCAGCAGGTTCTCGGCCACGGGTCCGCTGCGGCGCACGCTGGCCTCGCGCTCGAGCTGGCGGTTGACGATGCCCCAGTCCAGATCCAGGAAGGTCAGCGGCTGCAGCCGGTCGGCGACCGCCTCGCGCAGCATGCGCGCCAGCGACGCCTTGGTGATCGCGCGTCCGCCCAGACCTGCGATCACCGTGTAGCCGTGCAGCTGCAGGCCCGACAGCGCCATGCGCACGTCGGTCGACACCACGCCGCCGAGGCCCACCGAGAAGCTCTTCTCGAGCACGACGACGCGCCTGGCGCCCTGCAGCGCGGCGCGCACCGCGGCCAGCGGGAACGGGCGGAACGACGTGATGCCGAGCACGCCGATCTTCATGCCGGTGGCGCGCAGTTCCTCGACGGTATCGCGCAGCGTGCCGATGACCGAGCCGAGCGCGACGACGATCGTCTCGGCGTCCTCGCAGTGGTAGGCGCGCACCAGGCCACCGGTGGTGCGGCCGAAGCGCGCGTGGAACTCCTGCGCGATCTGCGGAATGCGTTCGAGCGCCATCGTCTGCTTGGCGTGCGCCAGGTAGCGCACCTCCATGAAGGCTTCGGGCCCGACCATCGCGCCGATCGACACCGGTTCGGCCGGGTCCAGCACCTGTCGCGGCTCATACGGCGGCAGGAAGGCGTCGACCTGCTCCTGCGTCGGCATGTCGACGCGCTCGACCGCGTGCGTCAGGATGAAGCCGTCCATGCACACCATCACCGGCATGCTCAGCTCCTCGCCGAGCTTGAAGGCCTGGATGTGCAGGTCCAGCGCCTCCTGGTTGTGCGCCGCGAACAGCTGG